>JAGCEE010000316.1 GCA_017650795.1 Clostridia bacterium
ATGGTTTACTCAAAGTAAGTTCTAATTTACTTGATGAAAAGGCAAAGAAAATAGAAGAACTTGCCCATTCTTATATTTTGGAAATGAATGAAAATTTCATTAAGCAATATGAAAAAGAACACGAAATGAAAGTAACCTTTGATGGTGCCGAATCAGAAGAAGGTGAACAAGTGTTCACTTTGCCAGACCAATTAGATGAATTGCTTGAGAAAGTCCATAATTATGCAGTTCATAATTGTGATTTCTATGTAAATGGTAAATCATACTTGGGGCTTTAATATGGAACTTGTTACTAAGATTAAAAGTCCAAAGAAGATTAAGAAAATTTTGGATGCTTTTGATGAAAGTCAAAAGGAAACTAAAACAAAGAAGAAAACAAAGGCAAAGGTATTGACTTTGACACAGTTGTTCGCACTTAGAAAGAAACGAAAGCAAGAATTGTGTGAAGAAAAGGCAAAACTTTTGGAAAGAATTAAACAAATTGATTTGGAATTGAAAGATTTATGATTGAAGTAGAAACACTTGGTAAGATTAAAGAATCTTGCGATATTTACACCTCTCTTGGGTTAGCTATGGCTGGTAAATTGTTGGATGAAGTACCTGTTTCATTCAACAAAGCTATTGTAAAACAAAAGGAGTTTGATATTAAAATGCCTTATGTTATGAAACAAAAGAGTATGCAATTAAAAGAACACTGTGATTTGATTTCAGCAGCTGAAAAAGAAATTGTTCCATATTTTAAGGAATTGAATAAAAATTTTAACATTACAATTACTAAGTTTGATACAGCCATAAACGAAATAGATAATACTTATAAATTTATGGTTGATTATGTACTGGAGAGAAAATAATGAAGATAACTGAAAAGCACATTTTATTTTGGGGTAACTGGCCTAGCAACTTTGCCTGGGCTCCTATCAAGGTTACTTGTGTAGATGGAATTGAAAGAAGATTCTTTAGTTCCGAACAATACTTTATGTACGAAAAGTCTATACATTTTGGTGATACTTTCACTGCAGAAAAGATTCTAGCTTTGGAGTTCAATGAAAACTTTTCCTATGCAGCCAAGAAACTAGGTAGACAGGTAAAGGGTTTTGATACTGACCAATGGCAAAAGGTAAGCTACGATATTATGTTGCGTGGTTGCCTTGCTAAGTATTCCCAAAACAAGGTTTTGTTTGACAAGATTACTGCACCTGAATTTGAAGGCAAGCACTTTGTTGAAGCAAGCCCTTATGATAAGATTTGGGGCATTGGCATTGGTGAAAATGACCCTGATGCAGATGATGAATCCAAGTGGAAGGGAAAGAACTGGTTAGGTAAGGTTCTTGATGAAGTAAGAACAAAGTTACTTAATGGCTATACCTCTAACTTGGAATATGCAGAATGATTTCTGAATTTCTTTCACACCTAGAATATCCACTATGGACTTACATTGTTGCCATTTTGTGTATAGGCGGAATGGCTTTAGGTCATATTTTTCTATTTTATTCAATGTATAAAGGACTTACAGAAACAAACGAAAGAATAAGACAAGCAGATTGTCGCACAATATCAGAACACTTAGAAGAATATATGGCTTACAAAGAAAGCATTGGTGAAGGTGCTGACAATGAAAAGTTGTTGAAGAAATTTGAAGAGATTGCTAAAAAGGAACACGAAAAATGATTTCTGAAGACGAAAAGGTACAAATTAAGTATGGCAAATGGATAATGCCATATATTGAACAACTTATGCAGTTGCGATTTGGCAAGCAATACGAAGAAATTAATGTTTCTTGGGGTGTACCTAAGTGGTATATGAACGAAGAAAAACAAAAATATCTTCCTAAAAATGTTTGTTTTGTAAGAATGACTAAAGGTAGGGATAAAGTAACTCAGGTTCATAAGATTTCAAGAAACATCATTATAGAAGCTTCGGTAGATGCCAATGAATTGTATGACGAATACGATAATTACCCTGAATTAAGAAAATTTGAGGAAGAATACGATAATGAGATATGTGAAAGTAAATAAGTTTTGGGAACATTGGGACAAAAACCCTGAATGGATGCTTGTAAACAAGGCAGGCAGGGTGGTAAATGTTAGTATTCACTATGGTAAAGAATATTACGAAAAAGAAATTGAAGAAAACATTAAAATATTTCGTTATCTAGCAAAACATCAAGAATCAGCTAAGTGGTTACAAGTAAATTCACCCAATGATATTCCAGATGATTTGTTTCACATTGAACCATATGATGAAAAGAAGTGTATAGATAGTGGAATACTTGAAATTTCTACCGAAGAAGAATACAACAAAATCTTTTATCCAAGGGGTAAGGTGAATGTATAAGTTAGACATAACAGCACAAGATTTGATTACCATAATGGAAGCGAATAAAGAAAAGCCAAAGGAAGCTTTGACTGAAAAATTCACTAAAGCCATTTATGAAGCTATGAATCACGGTAAAAATTATGCCAATGTGGATATTCCATTCAATGATTACTGGTGTTGTAACAATACCGATGATGTAATGAATGAATTTATCCAAAAAGGCTATAAATGTGATAGAACCAAAGATGAACTTTACAATGATGTAATTAGGATAAGTTGGTAAGATATGATTCCCGATATAAACAGTGTTAGAGCTAGTACACTTAATAATGAAAAGATTAACGAGTGTAGAAAGATTACAGAAACACAAGAAAAGATTGATGAACTAGCTCGTAAATGTAAGGAAAGAGCCGAACAAGGCTATGGTTATTATAGTACAGATTTTCCAGACATTAGCATTGATTACATTTACGATATTAAAAGGGTCTTTGAAGATGCAGGCTTTGTGTTCAAGGAAAGCATAGAACATTGGTGGACTATGCCCGACCAAGTTAGGGGTGTTTACATTGAATGGAAGAAAGACGATTTTTACAAGAAATTAGGTATGTAAAAATGAACAATGATTTAAAGAAAATGATGCAGAATGACCCAGACCCATATATCCGTGCGATGCACCAGGACATTCCGGGTGGTATGTGGACTGCATTAGTAATTTGTATGTTATTGTTTGGCTGGATTCCATTTGTAGCCGTATATTGTGGTTAATAATATGAAATATACTGAAGACAAAGTAAACATCGTAGCACATCAACCTTACAATAAGGGTGATTTTGTTAATTTGTGCAATACCATATTGTTTGAATCAAATATGTTGTGGAGGTTGGTAAAGTATCAAGGAAATGTTCTTATCATAGGACCAGATGTTTACAAGATGTTCAATAATACACAATCACATCTACCCATACCCATATACAAACCTGGTTCTCAACAAATTGTAATTCTTGATGAGAACTATGTTGGTATGTTCAATGGTGTGGTTAGGGTTTTCCTAGATGAAAACTTGGGTGATTCGTGTATAATTGCCTATATGGATAAAGGAATAAATAGCGGTATTAAAATAGAGGTATTATGAACAATTATCCCGATGATTTAGATGATGAAGCATTAGAAAGATTGGCTGAAAATTTCCCTGATACAGCCAATGACCTAAAGTTATGGAAAAGATGTAATGAAATAGGTAAGATGTTTGATTTGGCAACTAATTTAGGCAGGGAAGAATACGAAAAATTGACTGCGATACAATCATTGTACAATGTAACTATTGAACCATTTAACATTTCACCGAAAGAGGAAGAAAAATGACACTAGAAGAATTAAAAAAATACAAATATGGGATTTGTTTAGGATATTCAAGTATTGGTTATTTAATGAATAATGTATATCCATACAATTCAGAACCAGATGAAGATGGTTATGTTCCATTAGGAATTTATAAAAATTGCCTTGAATCAAAATTATATCCAATCATAATTTATTATAAAAATACAGATGGAAAAGAAGGAATACTTTGCCGTCCAATGATTTATGAAGATAATTTGTTAAACCCTATTGGTTTATTATATAGTGATATTGATTCAGATAAAATACCATATTTCGCAAGAGTAGTATATTTACCAATAGAAACTGATATAGATTCAATTTATGA
>JAGCEE010000317.1 GCA_017650795.1 Clostridia bacterium
CTTTTAAGCAATAATTTTGAAGTGCTTAGAATTGGAAATAAAAGTGATGATGAAATTGCAACTTATAATGGTTTTTCTGGTGTTTCAACCTATGCTCTTAAAAACGAAATTGTCACATACGAATACTTATATAATAACAATGCTTTTGCTTACGAATATTTAAGAGGATTTAACTTTAATACAAATAGTGGTATTGAAACAAATGCATACGATTTTAGTTTTTATGCAATGCAAATATTGTCATTCCTTATTACCCTATTTGTCATTTTCTTTGCTTGTGGCTCAATAAGTGGTGAGCAAACCGCCGGAACATTAAAAATGGTTGCTATTAGACCATTTACTAGAAACAAGATTTATTCAGGCAAATTTTTAGCTTGTTTAAATGTTGCTATGTTGTTATTACTTATTAGTTTTGCTGCATCGTTTGTTATTGGCATTGCAATGTACGGAATACCAACAATGCCAATGCTAATAACTATAAATGCCACTCATGTTTTTGTGACAAGTCCACTTGTGCTTATGCTAATCTATTTTATAAGCTTGTTAGTTGATTTTATCTTCTATATTTCCCTTGCCCTAATTATTTCTATGATAATAAAACAAACTGTTATTTCAACAGCCATTACTTCTGCCGTTTTAATCACTTCCACCGTTATTGCCGGTGTGTCAGAATCTAGTGCCATTAGGTTTATTCCTTCTTTAAATTCCGGATTGTTTAAATTTTTTACAAAATCACAAATCGGTATATTTGGCTATAATGTTGTTCCTAATATAACCATGTGGTCAAGTGTTTTGATGCTTACTGCTTCAATTTTAATGTTTGATATTATTGGAAGATTTTTATTCACACACAGAAGCATAGACCGTTAATATATAATTATTAAAAGATTATATTAAAAAATTAAAACAATATTATAAAAATCAAATAAGGTTTGATTGATTATTATTCTTAACATTAACATAAACCTCTCCATATACTAATATGGTGAGGTTTAATGTTTAAATATAAGGTTTATGGCGGAAACAAACTTTATGGAAAGCTTGAGGTTGATACCGCAAAGAATGCACTTCTTCCAATACTTGCTGGAAGCATTATGTGTGACCAAAAAGTTATTATTAAAAAGATTACATATTACGAAGATGTAAATAAAATGATTGACATATTAAATCATTTGGGCGTGACGGTAAAAAAGACAGAATACGGGATTGAAATAGACTCATCTAGTATTTGTAAAAATGAAATACCATCAATGCTTTCTAGCACTCTTAGGGCCTCTATTTTCTTTTTGGGACCACTTATTAGTAAGTTTAAAAAAGCAACAATTTATTACCCCGGAGGATGCAATATCGGTTGCAGACCAATAAACATCCATTTGGACTCATTAAAAACACTTGGTGCAACCATTTATGACAAGCATGGATATGTTTGTGTTGATGGAACAAAAATGAAAAGTGGCTTTGTACATTTGCCATTCCCTTCTGTTGGTGCAACCGAAAATGTTATTATGGCATCTTTATTTTTAAAAGGAAAAACAACCATATCTGGTGCCGCAAAAGAACCAGAAATTATTGACCTTTGCAACTTTTTGAATGCTATGGGTGCAAAAATTGTTGGAGCAGGCACCGACATGATTGAAATTGATGGAATAACTAATTTAAAAAGTGTGACTTTTACACCCATAAATGATAGAATTATAGCCGGAACTTATGCCTTAATTCCTCTCATAACAGGCGGAGAAATAGAAATTGATGGTGTAAATCCAAACCATATTTTGCCACTTATAAATATAATTAAAAATAGTAGTTGCAAAATACATATATTAAATGATAAAATAGTGGTGCAATCGGATAAAAGAGTAAACGGATTTGGAATGGTAGAAACACTCCCCTATCCGCACTTTCCTACCGACCTTCAACAACCACTTTGTAGTGCAGCCACAACAGCAAATGGAACAACGGTGATTGTCGAAAACCTTTTTGAAAATAGGTTTAAGCACGTGCCAAACCTAGTTAAAATGGGCGCAAATATTAGAATTAAAGACCGAGTATGCGTGGTAGAAGGTGTAAAAAAGCTACTAGGCGCAGATTTACAAGCCGAAGATCTTAGAGGTGGTGCATCTCTTTTGCTTGCATCTCTTGGCGCAGAAGGGTATTCAATAATTTCTAATGCCGATATTATTTGCCGAGGGTACTTTGATTTAGATAAAAAATTAAAGAGTATTGGTGCAAATGTAGAAATTATTGAGTAATCTTAATTTAAACAATATTATTAACGTTTTGAGGTACAAAAGTGAAATATAAAAAATTGGTTATAATACTATCATCAATAATTGGGGCGATACTTTTATTGCTACTCCTCACTTTTACCCTGTTTAGAGTAAACTCGGTTTCTATCGATTTTAAAAACGAGACTACCATATTTGCAAGCGATGAGTTTAAAAATGAAATTATATCTACATCTAATGCCCAAAATTACAGCACAATATTTGCTGTAAAAAAATCAGAAATAAAAAACAACTTGGAGCATGAATATCCTTACTTAAAAGTTATTAACATAGAAACAGTATTCCCAAATTCACTTGTTATTCATTGCGCCGAAAGAGAAGAGACCTTTACTATAAAAATTAGCGATAATTTGTACTATATTTGTGACGAAGATTTAAAAATACTTTCGGTAGCAACTAACTATGAAGCAAAAAACGGTACTCCTGCGTTATTGAATAATGTTGAAATAAAAAACAAAACTGCAAGAGTTGGCGAATTTTTAGATATGGAAAATGCCGAAATTGTTAAAGATATGATTACAGCATTTGCATATAACAACAAAACAATATCCGACTTTAAAAATATGTTTAAAAATGTTTCGTTAAATATAGAAAGAGATTATTACACTAGACAACAAGAAGTAAGTTTTGTATTTAATACTTATGATGATTTTAGTGTAAAACTTGGTCTTGCAAAATCATTTTTGGTAGAAAAAGTTAGCCTTATGCTTAACCTAATTCCAAAGAGCATAGATAAGTATAAAACCCATCAACTTGTAATTGAAATTAACCCAGATAATGTTTCTGATACTTATATTAGATATGAAAAATTAAGTTAAATTACATTAAAATTTAAAAAAAACAATAAAAAAACCCCACTTTGTGTGGTTTTTTGCTTTATTTCTATTTTGGGAGGTGTACATGGAAGATAAAAACATTATTGATTTGTTTGATAGTATGGACGCAGATGAATTTGATAAATATATAAAAGATTTGTCTGTGGAAGAAATCTACAATGGCTTAAAAGATGTAAAAAACGAACAGCTTGCTCGTCTATTCCCTAAACTCCCAAGCGATATTTCTAGCGAACTTTTTTTAAAATTTGATAAGCCAACACAGAAATATTTAATAGATAATATTAGCGATATTGATATTCTGCCTTTAAGTGAGGAATTGCTTGATATTGACAATGTTGAAGACAGAATAGACAAAGATGTTTTAAGCGATGTGTTAATTAGAGGTGAAACAGATGCCAGACATGATAAACTGCTAGAAATAATAGATGAACTAGAAAATAGAAAATTTGCTATGTTAAAACCAATTCTTGCAGAAATGGAGCCAGTTGATATTGCAGAGATATTAAACGAGATTGATGAGGAAAAAGTTTGTATTGTTTTTAGGCTTCTTCCAAAAGACCTTGCAAGTGATGTTTTTGTAGAAATGGACAACGACACACAGCAAGTGCTTATTTCTGCTTTTACCGATAAAGAACTATCAAATATCATTAACGATTTGTTCGCAGATGATACAATGGATATTATTGATGAAATGCCATCAAATGTTGCTAGAAGAATTTTAATGGTTGCAAACAAGGACACGAGAGATAATTTAAACAAACTTCTTGGTTATCCAAAGGATAGTGCCGGAACAATAATGACGCCGGAATGTATTACCCTTCGCCCTACCATGAGCGTTGATGATGCACTAAAAAAAATAAGAAAACAAGCATACGATACAGAAACAATTTATACTTGCTATGTGACCGACAATAACAAAGTTTTGCTAGGAATAGTTTCGGCAAAAGATATAATTTTGCATGAGCCAGAAGATAAAATTGGCGACTTTATGCACGAAAATGTTATATTTGCACAAACAACAACAGACAAAGAAGATGTTGCAAACTTGCTTTCTAAATACGATTTACTATCTATTCCAATAGTAGATAGCGAAAACAGAATTGTTGGTATTGTTACCATTGATGATGCTATTGATGTCATAAATGCAGAAGCAAGCGAAGATATTAACAAAATCGCAGCCATTTTGCCAAACGACAAACCATACCTTCAAACATCGGCATTTAAAATCTTTATATCAAGACTACCATGGCTTATGATTTTGTTGGTATCGGCAACATTTACTGGGCTTATAATAAACACTTTTGAAGGTCAATTAAATGCCTTATCACCACTACTTTTTGCTTGCGTGCCTATGCTAATGGATTCGGGAGGAAATGCCGGCAGTCAAGCATCGGTCACAATAATTCGTTCACTAGCGTTAGATGAATTAGAATTTAAAAACATATTTAGAGTTTTATGGAAAGAAATCCGAGTTGCCGTTTTGCTTGCATTTGTTTTATCTATTGCATGCTTTTTAAAATTGCAACTAATTGACAGATTGCTATTTGGATATGAATATACATTTACAATCACGATGGTTGTTTCTCTTGCATTATTCTTTACAATCTGCATAGCAAAAATGGTTGGAGCATGCCTACCACTATTTGCAAAAAAATTAAAGCTTGACCCAGCAGTTGTTGCAAGTCCATTTATTACAACAATTGTTGATGCAATATCACTAATTGTATTCTGCGGGCTATCTATTTCTTTACTATAAATAATAAAGAAACATGAAAAGGCGCTCATAAACCTGCAAAAATTTTTTAAACAACAATGAAGCATTAACAAACAAAAATTCAATACAAAATATTAAAAAATGAGGCAAAACACCTCATTTTTTTTATTTATAGCAATTTATACAGTATTTTTGTTTATTTTTTTATTATCTATTTACATTTGTAATTTACAATGTTTCTGCAAGTTTTAATGCAATATAAAAGTTTTCTGGCCTATGACTACATGGAACATTTTCATTTTCTTTTCTATTTACCCACTTGGGTGCATCTAACAGATCTCCACCTAAAAGAAAATAATACAAATTAAATCCTCTAAAATCACAAACAGCTTGCATTGCCGAACATTCCATTTCTACCGAAATACAACCTTCATTCTTTCGCTTGTTTATATTGTTTTCTGTTTCTCTATAAAATGAATCGGTTGTCCATGTTTTACCCTTTACATAAGGTATGTTGTTATCCTTTAAAAATTTTGCAACTATACCTGCATTTTTGACTTTAATATAATCTTGTGGCTTTATATAATGATATGATGTACCTTCATCTCTATAAGCATAGGTTGGCACCATAATTTTTCCATAGCTTATTTCTTTATTTAATGAGCCAGCAGCACCGAAAATAATAAAATGATTACAATCTAAAATTCTTGACACATCTTCAAACATACCTACACTTGCTGGTGCTCCAAGCCATGTTTTATAAAATGCAATTTTTTTGTTTTTGTGTTTAAAGTAATATACCTGCTCGTTGCCGGCAACATGAATAGTCTCTCCTATTTGTTTGCATTTAAAATTATTTAAAATGTAATCTTTTAACACGTATGAAAAAGTTATGATACAAACATCACATTTTTCTCTTTTATCTTTTGGCGTTGGATTTATTTTAGCCAAAGATTTATTATCAAAGCTATCTGTTATCATTTTTATCCCAATGTTATAATATATGTTAAAAAGCAATTTGTCAATAATAATGCATTGCAAAAGAAAATACCCTTATTCATTCGTAATATTCTTGAATTACTAAAAAAGAGATGACCACAAAACATGACCACCTCAGTTTTTAATACAATAAAAACCAAATTATTGTTATTTATTTTATTTTTCGGTTGTATTTTCTTTTTCATCTATTGTTGTATATGTTTTTTTAAATGCGTCATTTTGAATTGCATATACTTCGTCTAAATCTGTCACATTAAGCGCTGCGTCTTTTACTGCAAACATATCTTCGCCCCACGATGCTTTAAAAGCAATATCCTTTTCGGTTATAATATATTTTATTGGGCAAGAAATTGGTTCATAAACCCCCTCTTTGCTTGTTGGTTTATATTTTTTGGCAAACATTTCTGGCTTTACTATATATTCTTCGCCGTCTGGATTTGTGACAATCATGCTGCCCGCTATTTTTACCTTTCCTTTTGTTTCTCCAATAACATATATTTTGCCATCTCTTTCTACTCTTGGCCTTGTATCAACCTCTTCGCCAATAATCCCCAACCTTGCAAAAACAGATGCAGTTTTTTGTGCACTTTTGGGATAAACTCCTTTAAGACCAAGTTGACTTATGTATTGCTCTGTAAATGCACGCATATCTTCAATGGCAATACACTCTATTTCAATATCTGGATACTCCTGTGGGTTTAATGAATGTAGTTTTAAAACTTTCTTTTCCATGATTTAAAATCCTTTTATGTATTATTTACAAACCTCTTTATTTTTTTGTGGTAATATACAGCTTAAAATACTTGTTAGGTTATCGGTATATTCTATGCTCTTATGCCATTTTGTCCCGTTAAGTGAATCGGTTTCATCTGGGTTTATGCAAATTGTACTACAACCAGAAAGGTGCGCCCATTCATCATTACCACCATTACCAACAAAGAATAAATCTTTTGGATTTGATTTTGTTGCTACTTTATATTCGTTTATAAACTTTGCCTTTCCTTCAAAATCATAGTTTGTGCCTTTAATTGATTCAATTATTCCATTTTTATCAAACTTAATGGAGTTTGCCATTATACCATCAAAATACTTTGCATTTTTGCCCAAAGCTGTCTTTATTACAGATGTAAAGCCGCCGCTTACAACAAACAAATGATATCCATTTTGTTTTAAAGCTTTTAATGTTTCTTCTACACCACCAATTAGTTTTACTTGATTGGTTAATTCCATTAAGTCTTTTTTGCTAAACTTTGCTCTTTTAAATATTTCACAAGTTAAATCACACCATTCTTGATAACTAATTTCTGATGATATAAATTGTTTGTATAAAGCATTAAAATAAGAATTGCCACCCATATAACATCCACACTTTTTCCACATGCTTTTCCAAATATTAGGACTGTTTTGTGTT
The DNA here is from genome assembly GCA_017650795.1 of Clostridia bacterium. Lineage (GTDB taxonomy): Bacteria > Bacillota > Clostridia > Christensenellales > UBA1242 > HGM11367. The sequence continues at coordinate 7,246 of JAGCEE010000317.1, forward strand.
AGTGTTCCATCAAAATCAAAAAATACTGCTTTCATAGTAATCTCCCCGTATTAATATATATGTATATTATACCAAAAATTCAACAAAAATCAATACCCAAATTTGTGGCAGTATTTCTGGCTTATTGTTTAAGTCTTTTAACCAATTTTATAAAACTTTTTCAACGGCTTTTGTTAATGAATTTTTTGCATCGTCATGTTTTAAGATGCTTATTGCATGATTTATATCATACCAACCCGCATCAATAAAGCCCTCGGCTTTGTTGTATTTAATACTTTGAGTTTTTTCAATAACAAACAAAAATACTTTAATAATTTTTATTGCTTTTTCACCGTCAAAATAAAAACTAAATTCATCTACTTGACCAAGGCAGTCTTTTTGTTGAACAACCACTCCCGATTCCTCGTAAAGCTCTCTAATGGCTGTCATTATGTATGTTTCACCATCTTCTACATGTCCCTTAGGAAAAACCCATTCGCCTTCATTATTGAGTAAAAGCACCTTGCAGTTGTTTCGATTTTTTGCAAAAACAATTGCCATACTTGATATTTTTTCTAACATAATACCTCCTTTATTATTTACGCTTTTAGCCACAGCCTAAAAATATAAATGTCAAAAAAATATTATCATATTTATAAATAGTTTTATAGCAAAATCAAATATTTTTAATCGTTTTTATTAAAATTTATATTTAAATTTTATAATCAAACAATTACACATTTTAGTTTTTTGTAAATTTTGACATAAGCCTCATAATTTTATATAATACCAGTATGTTAAAAGGCTGTAATGTAAAAACTAAAAGCCACAACATTGAGTTGAGTATAAATGAGGTTTTATGGAATATAAAAAAATTAAAAATGCACAACAATTATTAGAATATATGGATGAAAATATTGTTTATGGCGTTTATGACTATGAAAACAATATTAAGCATTTAGGTAATTGTAATAATTTTGAAAACTATGTCGCTAACACTTGGAAACTATCTTCGCCAACAAATATAATTAAACATGGCATTGGAATATGCTACGACCAAGTGGAACTAGAAAGAGATTTTTTTAAAAAACAAGGATATGTTTTTAAAACATTTTTTATTTGGTTTAAATGCAATAGAGCAAACAACTACCCCACTCATACTTATTTAGTATTTAAAGATAAAAATACAAGTGCGTGGTATTGGTTTGAGCATTCTGATTTTAATAATAAGGGCATACATAAATACAATTCTTTAAATCAAGCCATAATTGCACAAAAGACATCTCACATAAAATTTGCAAAATCTTACAGAAAATCAAAAACAGATGCTTCAAAAATTGAAATATTTGAATATGATAATATTGCATACGGCACAAAATTTGGTGACTTTATAGATACAATTTTAAAAACCGGAAAAAGAGTTTAAAAATGCAGAAGCATTTTGCTCTGCTTTTTTTATCTAAAAAATTGGTTTATTTGCATATATTTACACTTTTTATTTTAGGAATAATAAATGGTTATTGCTCAACCTTTATAATGTATTTGCTAATATCTTTACATTTAACCAATGTGTTGTAAACTTCATCAACTATGTCTTTTTGTCCCTCTATTCCTATAATATTCATTTGTGGCCTTGTATACTCATCAATCTCAAACTTAATACTATCTTTTTCATACACATATCTTGTTCTTAAATTATCTGCCATCTCTTTAAACTCTAAAACATTTAAAATAGATTTTACAATGTTAATTTGGTCTTTGTTTAATTCTAATGGCAAAGATTCCTCTGCAATTTTAAATGTGTTGTTTCCGGTGCTTTTATTTTTAAAATCAAATAAAACTGTATCTTTGCCATTCTTTTGCGATATTGTTAATCTTGATATGATATTTTTATTATTTGCATTTTCATAAACAAGTCTATTTTCGTTTGAAACAGAAACGAGCTTATATCCATTACTTTTACAATAATCAATAAATGGAGTTATTCTTGTTGCTTTTATACTATATTCATACTCAATCATATTTGCACCTCTTAATTTTTTTTATAATTAAAAGTTCTATTTAATCTATCTTGTGCTTCTTGTTTGCTTTTTTGTGGTGTCCAAAGCATATACTTGGAAGAAAATTCACAAGACCAATAGTTGTTATAAATTGCTTTGCCTTGCCTAGTATTAAATCCTTTGTTCCTGGTTTATCTATAAATCTAATACTTTTACCTTTTTCCATAAACAACTAAATATTTATTGCATCATCTACTTTTTTAAATACTTTTTTTAAATCTTTATATTCAACTTGCACAGTTGGCAAAAAGCGCTTATAAATTGGTTGTATTTCGTCTATACCATCAAACATTTTAATAGTTTGCTTGTAAGCAAAATCATTTGCATCTAGTTCATAAGGCAAACTTTTATATAACTCAACAAAAGCATATGAATCTAAATTTATCTTGCAAGTTTTCCATTTATTGTTTACTAATTTATAACAAGTCCCATCATACATTATTACATAGCTTAAACTATTTCTTATTTTACTAGAAAATTTTTGTGGATATATGTACTGCATGGCATGTCTTAATTCGTGAAACAAATAATACATAAGCTCGCATTCTGGCTTTTGTTTTAAATACTCTATATTATAATACAGTATCTTTTTGCAAACATCAAAAGTGCCATAAGATGTTTCATAATTTTTTGGAACTAAAAATCTTAGTTTTATGTCTAGTTTATGCTGTTTAATAAACTTATTAAAAACACTTTTTATCTTTTCTTTATTATCCAATTTTTATCCTTTTTTTATTAGTTTTTATTAGAAAACTTGTTTATTGTTTAAACATTTACTAAGTATTTATGCAATACTATTTATCTGCAATATTATTTAATAAATAATCTTTTAATTTTAAATAAGCCTCGTTAGACCAAAATTTCCATCGGTTCTGGTCGTCAAACTCTGCAAGTGTTTTTGTCTGACCTTTTGGAATAAATATTTTATCATAACTCCAGCCGTAGTCTCCCTTTTCTACTTTGCTTATTTTACCCAAATTATTACAAACAAAAGATATTGGTTCTTTGTTTGGCTCGCAATAAGAAATAACTTCTACAAAGTTTGCACTTCGGTTGTTAATGCCTTCCATTAGTTTTAAAATGCCATTTTGGGTTATTGTATCTTCGCAATATGCAGTATATGGCCCAGGAAAACCATTTAATGCATCAATACATAATCCACTATCATTTTTTATAACTGCACAGTTTAATTCATTTGCGGCGTACTTTGCAGAAAACTGAGATACTTTTTCTATACTATCATCTTGAAGTTCTGGGCAATAAATCTTTTTTTGTTCAACTTGTATTCCATAAGGCTCTAAAATATTTTTTGCCAATTCTATTTTAAACTTATTGCTTGTGACATAAATAATCTTCATATTTTCCTCCCTAAAAAAACTATTATTAAAGAATACTCTATTCTTGGTTAAACCACTTACTATATCCATTTGCCCTTGGATAGTTTTCTTTTAACATATCTTGTTTTAACCTTTCTACATTAAACTCTAATTTTTTTGTAATTACATTCACTTTTTTGTCATCTAATTGCAATACAACATAATTGCCTGGATATTTCATTCCAAGGCTTCCAACACAAATAAAATGCTTATTGTTATAATCAAATATTGACGGCTTATGATTGTGACCAAATATTATGTAATCTGCATCTATATTATCAAATAGTTTTGCTGTGTTTTGTGATGGTGCATCTGGCTCATCTGGGTCATCCATAACAAGTTTGTCATCTTCCCAAGCATAATGAGTAAAATAAAAAGTTATGCCATCTATTTCTGTTTTATACTCTTTTGGCATTGTCTTTAACTTTTCTAGATATTCGGTTTTTATTTTGCTTCGCATATATTTTTGATGCTCTCTTTTATCTGCCTTAAAAAATGGATATTCTTGCTCTGGCAAACCGTATGCAGCATAACTATCATGGTTCCCCATCAAAAAAACATCACCACATAGCCAAATACTATTTAAACACTCATTTGGATAAGGGCACATCATAACAGCATCACCCAAGAATACTCTTAAATCTGCATTTTTGTAATCATCTGTTTTTTGAAGTTCTTGTAATGCATATTTGTTGGCATGAACATCTGTATAAACTATAATTTTCATATATGTATAATATCATTTTTTTATGGTTTTGTATTGTTTTTTTATAACATTTTTAAAAAAGTATATTATTTTTTTTATAGGGTTGAAATTTGCTTGCAATAATACTATAATTAGAAAGGAGAAAAAACATGTCAGAAGAAGAAAAATTGACAAGCATTTTACTTACAAAAAATGTAAAAATGAATTTTCATACCATTTGCATTAGCAAAAATTTTTATGGTTGGATTAAGGGCTTAATTCCAGAAATAGTAGCATGCAAAAAATGCCAGCAGAATACGCCATGGCATATTTACAATGTGCTAGACCACATTTTAGTATCTGTTGAAGAAATAAACAAACTAACAGCAGGCTATGATAAAAATATAAGAAAGTTTTTTGCTTATGCTATGTTTTTACATGATTTGGGCAAACCTAAAACTAAAAAAACAATAGATGTTAATGGCAAACAAATAGACACATTTAAAGACCATCAAGAAGAAAGTGAAAAAATTGCAAAACGAGTTTTACCACAACTTGGGTTTGACGATGAAGAAATTCAACTTATGTGCCTTTTAATATTAAACCACGATTTGTTTAATAAAATTGTTAAGAATCCTACAAGAGCAGACCAAAAGCAGTTTTCTAGAAAGCTTATTGAAGAACTTGTAAATGATTTTAATAAGTATGGCAATGGTATTGATATTTTAAATGATATTGTTTTAATTGGTATTGCCGACAACATGGCTCAAAATCCAGAGCTCACAGCAAAACCACTAGAAATTTTAAATGAAACAAGGGTACTTTTAGATATCATGAAAAATGGCGACAAGCAATTATAACAAGAAAGCACTCGCATTTACTCACGTTATTCTTGCGTGCCTAAAAATAAAAAGCAGGATTTATTAACCTCCTGCTTTTTTTGTATTAAAGATTTAAACAAATGAAGTGCATTTTTTATTAAACATTTTCTACTTGTGCTTCGTGAGTATCTTGTGCTGTAAGCCATATTTGAGCCCAGCTATCTTTACCACCCTCTACAATTCTTTCCCAATTTGCAGGAAAATTATAGCTACTATTACCAAAAACTTGATTCATTGCTCCTAGTGGGAATTGAATATTGTCCTTTTTGTCAAGAACATTTACAATACGAGAATCTACTATGGTCAAAAATTTTGGATTTGCTCTATTATATTCGCATGCACCAAGTTTGTATAGTGCAACCTGTAATTTTTCTTGATTTGGTACTATATACTCTGCCATAGCAAAACATCGCATAACATTTACGCAAAACTTAACAGCATCTTTAACAGCTGTTTTATCACTTCTTAAATCACAATATTCTATTTTTTTTAAGTCATTAAATAATTCTTCTTGCGAACTATAAAATTTACCATCTATCATAAATCAACCTCAACTTTATGACACTAATATATCAAATAATCTCTATTTTGTCAATATGCCTTATTGAAAAAAACATGACAAAACTAAACCAAACCCTATATTTATTTGTTAAAAAAACAAGGCTAAGCACCTTGCTTTTGCAATATAATATTTATTAGTAAATAACAATTATTTTGAGTGTTCATTTTCTTTTGCTAGGTCGGAAAAATACTTGTGTGCCCTTTTATATGCTTCCCTTAATTTTCCTTTTCTTTCAACAAATATATATTTGTCTATGAGTTTTTCATCATAAAACGCTTCTTCCAGATTGTTCAAACCATCTACATAATACTTAATTAAAGTATCTATAATATCATCCCATTTTTCTCTTTTAACATCATCTATTATAACATATTTAAACACATCTTTGTGAAATATAACAAGTTTTAAGTCTTGTATTATTTCTTTTGGAATATTTACATTTGCCATTTTTATCTCCTTACAAAACAAATATTATAAAATTATTTACATTTAGATTGCTCTTCTTTAACAAGTTCAAAATAATCACAAGCCTTAAAAAATGCGTCTCTTAATTTTCCTTTTCTTTCAA
>JAGCEE010000318.1 GCA_017650795.1 Clostridia bacterium
AGGAACGATTGAGTATTAGATAATTATGAGTTCTGAAAATCGACTTATTGACATAGTGTTTGAATGAGAAATAAGAATAATAAAAAATGTGTTAAAGATAATTATGCGTGAAGAACATATAATTGAATACCAACGAATATCTTTGAAGTTAGGCCTGAACGAAGTCAATTAGTAACCGCTGGTACATTTAGACCTAACTGTTATTTATTTACAAAGGTTGCTGAAGACAACTATGATGAATTAATAAGGTTAGAGAAAGTAAAGGTTAAGTGCCACAATGCTTTAAAAGCTAATAGTGAATTATGGGAGAATACAAACGATAAAGAACTTAAGGACAGACTACATAAAGCAAATGAGCGAATAAGAAATAATAACTTAAAATACATAGAGGAACATTTAATATCACTTAGATAGTCATAATATCATATATAAAGGTGGTTGCTTCGGTAGCCGCTTTTTTATTATACGAAAAAAGGTAACCCATAGGGCAACCCTTTCTCGTTTTATATCATAACCAACACGCCTATATTAGTTACTTTCCTCATTAAATCAAGACTTTTTTGCAACTTCTATTAAGCGTTCTCACTTTAAGAAGTTAAGTCATTTATATTTTATTGATTTAAGATACTCTTTTGCCTTTGCCTCTAGCTCTGACTTATCCGTTTCCTCCTTTACTTGTTCCTCAGTAGAAATAGAATTAATAAGCATATTAAGGCGGTCAATAACATCTTGTGTCTGTACAGTATATAAATCTTGTAACCATTTAACAATTTTTTGTAGTTCCTCTTTAATTTCCATTTGCACGTACTATCAAATCTAAAACATAATCTGCTAGGTCTATTGTCCTACTTCTAGGGTCTTTTTTGTAATAAACCTTAATCTCTTCTAATTCTTTAGGTAGGTTGTTAATCTCCTCTAATTCTTTTTTAGGGTTTCCTGCCTTTTTACCTTTTTGTCAATTCTTGTAGTTTTCTAATGCCTGTTTTTCAACAGTTTCAACATAGAATTTTTTAAGGGTTGCGTCAAATTTAAAAGGTACTAAATAACCTTGATTAAACAATACATCAGTCATACCCTCATCGTTATCAACGATTTTAACTGAAAGAATGTCTGTAATTACCTCAATTCTCATTTGTATATATATTAATGATTTAAAAGTCAAGTTCTTTGAAGTGTGCCGTCATCTATCTTAACACCTATTTTTTTCAGTGACCTAACCGCACCAATACCAATTCTACCGTTCTGTTTACATTTATAATAACAAGCGTTCGTAAGTCAAGCCTTTTGGAACACTTTAGATACTGGCAATAGGTGTTTATAGCAATAATCTAATATTGCCTCATCTATCTCGTTTGTAAACACAAAACATAATTTTCTTTTCTTTTCCAACATTGTTGCATATTAAATTATAAATCTTCTTCACCATAGTCCTCTATGTCACTAAAATCTATATCCTTATATAGTCACTTTATCTTTTTTATATCTCATTTATAGAATACTAATACGTTTTGGTGGCTTTTTACAACCTTTCTACCATTGTTAAATTGTTTTGAGGCTCTTAGCATTTTTGTTCATATAGGTTCTACGTATATAATTTCATTGTAAAACTTTAGCCCATTATCAACAAAGCATTGCTTAGTGTAATCAACAAAATTTCTGTAAGCACCAGTTTTATCTCTTATATCTCATACAACAAATATAGCAAACCTGTTTTCTTTTAACTTATTACGAGCCTTTTTAATTATAACATTATATGCCTTTTTGAAGTCTTCATATTCCATATTGCTTAAATCATTTTCTAATTCGCTATATACCTCTAAATCTCAATAAGGCGGGCAGCTAAATACCAAGTCCATTGTGTCGTCTTTTATATATGCGTCTGCATTTTGACTATCATCACAATACCAATTTGCTCAAGAAACTCAAAGATCTATTGCATTTTGTATATTGGCGTCTACTTGTTCTTGTCTTATATCAATACCGTGGTATTCATATCATAATTTGCTAGCTACTATACCTCTAACACTTCATCAAGCAAATGGGTCGTATATTTTACCTCACTCTACATTAAACCACCTATAAACTAACTCACATATAACAGGGTCAAATATACTAACTCAAGCATTATCCATATCTTTACCTCATCTATCTGCTAACGCCTGTAATCATCAACCTAGTATATCTCAATCGCGTCATACCTCACTTTTAATTCATAAGTTTTTCCATTGTCTTTTTCTATCTTGCCAATAACCCATTTTTGAATCTCGTATACTTAATGGTGGTGCTAAAAACGTTTCAACTAATGCTCATTTTTTTCAATCACCATATTTGTTTTCTTCTTCGTCATCGAATAAGTCAGGGAACAAATCATCTACACTTAGCTCTAAATCTCAAAAATTAAAATCTTCTAGGTCATCTAAATCTAGTTTTAAGTTTTCTATATCCCAATCACTTTCATTTAATTTGTTATCTAATATCCTTAACTTTTTAACCTGTGTTTCACTTAAATCACTCATTTTAACACAAGGCACTTCTGTAAGCCCTAATTTCTTAGCAGCCTCTAACCTACCGTGTCATATAATAACCACATTATCTCAATCTATAACAAGTGGCTGTGTAAACCCAAACTCTTTTATAGAATTTGCTATACGGTTTACTTGCGTAAGGTCGTGCTTCTTGTTGTTAAATTCATAAGGTATTAGTTTGTCTACTGCAACATTTGTTATTTCCATTTGTAATAATTAGTTATAAAGTAAAGGGGGTTATTAGCCCCCAAGACAACACAATTTCGTCTATAATTCCGCTTGCTTGTAAGACCTACTTCGTATAACTGTATATTAACTATTTGTTAATATTTTTCAAGTTTTTTTTGATTTTTCATTTTGATTATTTCCTCATATCGATACATTATGTTATTTTCATAATCTTGTTGGGTTATTTTAAAGGTGGTTTTGTCGTTCCGCAACTCGTCCTCAACCTGTTCTCAATATTGGCTTACTATATATTTATAGTAGTTCCTGTAATTACCCGATAGATTTATGTTACAATTATAGCATTGTGGGTGGCAGTTGCGTTCATTAAACCTATACTTTAAACAAGCCCTACTCCTGTAATGTCAGTTTTGTGCGTCTTTCCAATACATTTTTTTACCGCACGTTACACAAACACAATTACCCTCTCTATCACTATATTTTAATCTTATGTATTGTGAAAACACCCTATCAGCCAAATCTTTCCAATTACTAAAA
>JAGCEE010000319.1 GCA_017650795.1 Clostridia bacterium
AGTTCAGTAAGATTTACTCTTGCAATTAGAGGTAAATTTTCTCTTTTTTTGTTTTTAAAGAATTCTTTTAATCCCATATTATCCCCTTAATTAACTTATGTGTACTTATAATAACATAAATAAATAATAATTACAATAACTATTTTTATAATGTGTTCTGTAAAATTGACAAATCCCTCTCTTTTTACTATATTCATATAGGAACAAATATGAATAGAAAAGAGTTGTTTGAAAAATTAAATAGTTTAAATTTAGATAAAAACAAATATTATGTTTTGTCTGGTGCATCACTCTTGGCGCAAAATATTGTGGACCAAGCAAAAGATATTGATATTGCATGTGATAAAGAAATTTATGACAATCTTGATTGGAAACCTAAAATTGGTGCTTTGGGCAAAGAGATAAAGTCTTTTGATTGCTTTGATATTAGTTATAACTTATATGAAAGAAAAGATGATATAATAAAAATTGAAGGATATAATTTTGCAAGTTTAGAAAACATATTGTATGTTAAGCTCTTACTAAACAGAAATAAGGATAAAGAAATTATTGAAAAACTTAAATCAATAATCAAAGCTTAATGTGTTAAAAAATCCCCAACTTTTTTTGTTGGAGATTGTTTTTTATTTTGCTAACTCATCATCATTTACGCTGTCGCCCTTCCAGCCATAATACCTATATATTGATTTTAGGTATTCTTCTTCATCACTCTTAGATAAAAAGTTGATTTTTAACTCTTGCTTTAAATAATCTTCTGGGCTAACAGAAATACCAGCATCATCGTTTGTATATACACCCAAAATACTATCGTAGTTTAATGTTTTACCCTTGCATATTATTTGCTCTGGCAAATCAAAAGTTTTTGTTATAACCTCAGACACATTATTTGTAAGTTGTCTTTTGTCTTCTATTGTAATTCTTGGCATTTTAATTCTCCTATCTCCTTATGTTTTATATTGTATAATAAAATTTCTTATTTGTCAATATGAATATATTGGTCAATCTTTATGTTGCCGTTTGATGTTTATAAATGCAAATGATTGTTTTAAACTTTTTTTAAATATATAAACTTGTATCTTGACAAAATTTAAAAATAATCTTAGTATAATATACGAGGAAAGAAAAATATGAAAGAAAAATTAGAAGAACAAATTTATAGAATTATCTATTTAGAAAAATGCAAGTTGGTAGAGGAAATGGCAGACCAAACAAAAAAACAACTAGACATTGAATGGAAAATAATTAGCATCATAAAACGTATTAAAAAGGATAAATGCCAAAAAATCTTAGAAATATTAAGACAAAAATATGAGAAGGCAGAAAAACAATATGAAGCAATAAGTAGCAAGGGTGAAAATTGTGACAAAAGAAAGCTAAATAACGCATTCATTTCAAAGTATACATTAAAAGAAGCTATAGAAGCTTTTGAAGAGAGACTAAACACAAGTAATTCTATAGAAAAATAATCATGTTAAAACAATAAAAAACAGAGTTGTAAACCCTGTTTTTTTTATACTATTTTAAAGCCAACTATTATTCATTTATGTTTATATGTGAAAGTGAGCAAAGATTATATTGGTCATCAAATTCAAGTTTAAAAGTTTCGCAATAGTTAAGGCTACCAATATATACAAGCTTGTTATTAAATGAAAAACTTAATGCTTTTTTAGATTCATCTAATGAAACATCACAAAGTGTTTTTAATAAAAATGTTAGTGCCGCATTGTGAGAAACAATAACAATCCTTTTACCATTATTATTTTTAACAACATCAAATAGAGCTTCCCTCATTCTTTGGGCAACTTCTTTTTGACATTCGCCATCTCGGAATTTATAGTTTTCATCTTTAAGTTGGTTTATATAATAATCTTTTGGGAGTTCGTCCCATGTCAAAACACCCTGCTCTCTTTCTTTAAATCTTTCATCAATATTAACCCTTGTATTGTTTCTGTACGCAAAATATTTTGCTGTGGACATTGCCCTAACATAATTGGATGCCCAAACAACATCTATATTATCAAACTCTGGATTGTTTGCGACTCTTTCTGCTAGTTTTTCTCCCCTAACACCAAGAATGTACTTTTCATTTATAAGCAACAACGAATCTCTAGATTTTGTTTCGCCCTCTAAATCACGAAACGGCTCTGAGTGCCTTACTAAATAAACCGTGGTCATTTTTACCTCCAAACAGCTTTATTATAGGACACTTTTCTAAGAAATGTATAGTATTTTAGCTAAATATATTTTTTAGCAATATAATTAAATAAACAATTATTTTTAACACACAAAATTTATGGATGTTTTTTTAACACAATTTTTGTTGCAAAGATTATAGTAATTTTGTTACAATATAAGCATGATAAAATATATTGATTATGACGAAAGCTACCATGACGACCTTTCAGCTCTTCAAACAAATCAATGGGGAGCAAACTCCGATAGTGATGAGGTTATCGAGAACATAAAAGATTATATTGTAAAACTAGCAGTCGATGATAATAAACTTATTGGCACACTTATTTTTCACAAGAAAAATGAAGAATGTTTGTATCTTGATATGATTGTAATTAAGCCCGACTATCAAAAAATGGGAATTGGCACAACATTTATGCAATATGCCATAGACTATGCAAAAAACAATCATTTTAAAATGATAGAATCAGAGGCTATTGAGGCAAATGGCCATACAAATTCTAAAAAACTTTTAGAAAACTTTGGTTTTGTTTTAACAAGAAGTGTTAAAAATTTTTGGGGTGAGTTATGTCCAGATTTTGAGTGTAAAGAATGTGGAAATAAACCTTGCACTTGCACAATGCATGAATATATAAAAACCATATAAAAAGCAGGGCTTAATTTGCCCTGCTTTTTTATTATTAAAAAATTGTGTGATGAAATATACAATAAGCATTTACACCAAAGTTTAAACGAAAACAATTTTAATCGCAGTTATGTAAAAGCATAAAAACCTTTTTACAAGAGTAATCTTTACCTAA
>JAGCEE010000320.1 GCA_017650795.1 Clostridia bacterium
TGTTCAAGATAATGGTTAATTGTTGAAATTCGTTTTCCATGTGTAGTAAACGATAGGATATATTTGTACATTATTTCACCTCAATTAAAATTAAAAATAAAAATAGAAATAAATCTAAACTTATTTATCCGAATTAATTTTATATTGGTACTGTAAACTTATTTTTACAATAAAGTTACAAAAATCATTTGACAATAAGTCTAAAAGTTACTATATTATAATCAGTAACAACAACACAAGAGGTAAACTTATGAACGAAATTTTCCCTAAAGGATTCAATTCTTGGACAGCTTACTACAGACACAATGAAAAGGTTGCCAAGGTTAAGTATTGGGTAAATGGAATCTTGGGTATGGTAGTCCTTTTCGGTGCTATTGCTCTTGATGGTTACATCAATGTTACTATGGGTATGTAATGCTTTACACTAAGAAAAAAATTAACACGCAACATAATTTTGAACCATTCACAAAGGAATATGTGCATAAGAAGGCTTTGCACAATTCCCTTGAAACTTTTATTGATAGCTTGAAGCCCTTACTTGATTCTGGGGCTTATCTTGCTTTTGACCCATCCAATGAACCTGGTTGGCAATCTTTGGATTATCCTGGTGTTTGTAAAAATCTTCACATTGTAAATTCATTGGTCTTTAGTGAAAATGCCCTTGATATTAAATTCAAGGCAATAAAGGATGCTTTCGGTTATTGGAATTTACAAATTGATAGGAATGAAAGTATCATTAGCCAAAGAAAGGATATGGAACTGATGGTTCGTAAGGTTCGTAAGGACCAGTTTGCAAAACACATTGGTTTATATGAACACGATTGCTTGTGGAGAGTTACACCCGAAAATATCAAGAAGCTTGTAACTTTTGTTGAAAGTTTTAGACCTATTCTAAACAACAATTTGCTTGAAGCTAAGAAGACCTTGATTGAAAATAGAAAGTGGAAGGTTGCTGAAGATGAAGTTCGTTTCTTCATTGAAGAATTGAATAACTATTCCACAAAGAATGATTTGGGTTACAGGGCACACATGCAGATTGATTCTGAAAGACCTTCTTATAGGGTTATCCTCAATAGTGATATGGATAAGGGTGATATTGTTGAAAATGAAAAGTGGGCTAACTATAAGTACCCGCCACCAAAATTGACAGAATGGATGCTAGGTTGGGGCAGTAGCTATATGATTTTCGCATTAAGCCCCATTGAAGAAACGAGCAAGTGGGCTTTTGAATTGTATGACAAGCCATATTGTACGAATGATTTCATTACAAGAAATATTGGGTGGAAGGATTCTAAGTCTTTGATTTTTGATAACATTGACGGCTGTGTTAAGTTTGTAGTTGAAAAGTTTGAAAAAAGCCGAGTGATTTATGAAAACATCAAGAAACTGGGGTATTAATTATGGGTTTAACCATAGCAATAAAAAGGAAGTTCAAAATGGGTATATTTAGAAATTTAGCCAAGATTGAAGAATTACTTGAAGCTAACATTCCCGGTTGTTGGAGTGTTTACCATAATGTATTGAGGGTAAAGGACTTGCCTAAAGATATGCGTGATGCAATGATTCAATTTGGATATTCCGATGAAGGGTTGATTTTCGCCGTAGATTATGTTGATGAACATGACGGTTCTGGTGGCAAGCCTCGTATTCTTGGTTGTGTAAGTTGGGGTTGTGGTAAAGATGAAAAAGATGAAGGGTGGAAAAATCTTCTTTATCGTGATGTAGATAGGGATTGGAGATTCACTTGGTCTAAAGAAGATTGCCCAACCAATGAAAAGCTGTTGGAAGCCATTGATAAGTGTTATCGTCATTTACAAAGGTACTTTATGTTTATGTCAATTTATCTAAAGCAAAGAGCCCAGATGGTTAAGTTGATTAACATTGAATGGGACGAAGTTATTAGTTCAACAAAAGAATAAAAATAATTGACAATAAAAAATTATTTGCTATATTTGGCAAAAAAGAGGTTAAAATGAGATTTTGGATAATCGTTTATAGTGTGGCAATAGCTTTCTTTGGCTATAATTGCTACACACACTTGAATGATGATATGGTGGCTATCGTATTTGGTGGTGCCGCAGTATTAGCCCTTTATATGTGGCTTTATACCTTTGTATCAATTATTGCTCAGGATTTTCCAATTAAAATCCAGATTAACCTACAAGAATTACTAAACAAGGCTAAGGAAGCCGAAACAGAAGAAGAAAACAAGAAAGGAGTAAGTAACAATGGATAACTATGAAGATTTGGCTATGATGCTAGGTAAGGAAGAAAAGGTGGCAGATGCTTTTAAGGAATGTCTTTTGTCACACTTGAAGGAACTCAAGGAAAAGACCGGCATGACAGACAAAGAAATAAAACAATACATAGATAAGGTAATGGTAGTATAATGGGTAAGTATATCCACACATTGAAGTTTACTCATAGTGGAACTATTTACACCGCTACCATTGAAGATGATAACGATGATGTTAAATACAAGTCCATTGTAAATCGGGTAAAGACAAAGATTTTTGATGGGGTTGATATTGAAGTTGTTGAAGTTAGTACAGTTGAAAACGCAAATATTGTGGTGAGTGAACAAAATGGTAGCAATTGAAACCAAGATGAACATTGAAGAAGATACGGGTAAAATATCTTTTGAATCTAAAGTATTGGCTTACACAAAAGACGATAAGCAAAGTTTTGCCGACAAGTTAGTATTTGAAAAGAATATTTTACCTGTTGCTATGAAGAAAATAGAAAATGCAATTCGCCTAACAAAGTATTTTATTCCTTCAATGTATAGTGATTTTATTACACGATTGTTAAACATAATCGTGGCGGAAGCAAAACAAAATAAGTATAAATTAGTTAGGATTGGTCAGTCAGAAGAACACCTTTTGATGAACCAATTAATTTTTGAGGCAGACGATGATTAAAGTAAATGAACCTCGGGTTTGCAGGTAACCCATTAAAAAATATAAAAGTAGCTACTAAGAAGATTCATTCTTCATTTAGCCTAGATACAAGTTCCGATTTGACTGCAATGCATCGGAATGGAAGTAGAACAGGCTATGTTGGAAGCACTACAATATGAAATGCAAAATGAAATGGATAGGGAAATTTTAAATGAAA
>JAGCEE010000321.1 GCA_017650795.1 Clostridia bacterium
CTCTAACACTAGCACTTGTAAATCCTTGACCAGTTAATACTGCTTTACCAGTTTCTGCATTGCTTATTGTCCCATTTTGTGTGGCTTCTGGAACACTTAATATACTATGTAATGCACTTAACTTTCTTAAATAGAATATTTGTGTATCTAATGACTTTAATCTTGATTGTAGTAACTCTACACTTGCTTTCTTTTGGTCAGTAGATTTAATTGATACTGCACCATAAGTTTTGATTGCATCCATTCCTTCTTTATTAACTTCGGCATTAGTAAATACCATAATACTATTTACAAAGCCTTCAATATCATCTTTATCAAAATTTTCTATATCATTTATATCATCAAATATATCTTTACATATTTCTAAAAAACTCATTCTTTTTCTATTAAAATAATATTCAGTTATTAAGTGTACTTTATGTATAATAGGTGTTCTCTTAGTTATAGTAAAAGCATTATTTTTGTTATTTATGACATATTTCATATCCTTAGTGTATACTGTATATTCATCATAATATTTTGGTTGTTGTTCTTTTTCACCTGTATTTGGGTTTACTCCCTGTGTTATGTATTTTTTATCAGTATGAACAAATGTAAGTAATTGTTCGTGCTTTACTGAACTTGAATATACAATTTCTGTTTCTAAAACATCAAAGTTAAGTAATTCTATTGGTGCTTCATCATCTTCATTTGTTTTACTATAATTTACATATCTAAAGCCTCTACCTACTGTAAATATATCTTCATATATTTCTTGGTCTAAACTATCTTTATCTTCATAAATCATATAATTATTCAATGTTGATATTTCACTATTATTTACATCATCAGATGGAGCATATTGTATAGGTTTTCCTAATAAAAATGCTTTTTTAAATTCTTCAAATGCCCAAGCCCAGTTTTCAACACTCTTGTTGTTGATTTCTGTTCTTGTGTACTTGACTTTGTTTTTTATATCTTGGTCACCATATAAATAATTTTGCAAATATATACTTTGTTCTTTATTGATTTTAAAGAAGTCTACACTATTACTTAATATGTCTAATACTTTATTATCTCTTTCGGATTGTGTTCCTTCAAGAAGTTGTTCTTCTGTATAATTAGCAGTTATGACAATTCTTCCAAATGTTTTCATATTTCAACTCCTTTTGTTTGCTAAACTCTACCTTTATCAAAGACAATATACAACACATTTTATTTTTTGTCAACTTTATGTAAAACAAAAGGCAACATATTTACATATATTGCCTTACAAAATCTAATGGAACAGCCACTTGTGGTTCACTATTTCCATCTATTATTTCATTACTAAACATTGAACAAGCGTCTGGGGCATCATCATTTGCATTTGCACCTGTAGAATTGTATGTTGTTAAATTATCCATAAATCTACCCATATCGGTATTAATTCCATACATTTCTCTTTTAGGAAAAACTAATTGTCTTTTTACTGCACCACTTGCATCGCTTATTCTTGCGGCTTTTTTTTCTTCATTCCACTTTTCAATTATTTCACAAAAGTTAAATCCCCTTGACTTTAGTTTGTCTTCTATATTCTTTTTTAATTCACTTGTAACATTACTTTCTA
>JAGCEE010000322.1 GCA_017650795.1 Clostridia bacterium
AAGTAATGCATGATTTTTGAATACCAAATTACATTAAACAAAAAAGAGTTTGTAATATTACTATAAATTTTAAAAAATATGTTGACAACATATTACAATAATGATATTATACTCATGTTTTCAGTTGAAGACTACATTCCTCAGTAGCTCAGCGGTGGAGCAACCGGCTGTTAACCGGTAGGTCGTCCGTTCGAACCGGACCTGGGGAGCCAGAAAACCTTGTGGATAACACAAGGCTTTTTTGTTTTTTTGCCGGTTAACAAATGCCGTTAGGCATTTAAGGTATGTTAATACCTTGCCGGTTGCGATATAGGTAGCCGGCTGGGCGCCTAAAATTGTTTAATTGTTTAGAACATCAAGCCCATTTATGTTTAAAATAAAGCTATACTTATTTTTTTAGCAAAAAATTAGACCAAATTTCTAACAAAATGTTTAATTTGCTTTGAATGAGAAATATATTGTGCTAGCATATTTATTGTAAAAGGAGTATAAAAATGGCAGAAAAAAGATCTTTTGCTTCAAAATTCTTTTGGGGCATTGTAAAAGCAGTTTTAATTTTAGTATTTATTGTAGTTTTGGCTTTTGCTGGATTATGTATTTTTGCAAAAGCAAAGTATGATGTAAGCGTTTTGTCTCTTATTGGAGATGTTAAATCGCTTTCTACCGATAGTGGAGAAAGCACAATTGTTGTGAACAGATTTTCTGATGAAGATTTGGCATCTTATGAGTTAAAAGAAGGCACTGTTATTGTTTTACCACAAACAAAGTTTACTGATAAAGAAGTTGGCGCAAAACTTGAAAAACTTGTTGAAACCGATTCTAATGTTGCAATTACTTTTGGCAGCAACGATTTAGATTATTTTGGTGTAGAGATTGTGCAAATATTGTTTAAAAACATTCCAACAGAATCATCTAGTGAAAAACTATGTGATATAAATATTGTTATTCATATTGACATGAGACAATTTAAAGTGGACAATCTTTCTGCTGACCCACAAGCTAAATTTAAAGACATCGTGCCAGACGACATATTTGTTTCTTGCACAAGCACGGTTGTTAAAGACGAAACAAATGGATACAATGTGACTGATAGCTCAATTACAATCAATGCACTTGATGAAAGAGGAACGGCAAATATATTTAATGTTATAAACATTTTTAATAGCGATTTTGGAAAAGCAAATGATCTTGCAAAATCACTTGGAACAAGCACGGTTGATGCAATTTTAGGCACAAATGGAGTTGTTGGAAAGCTTAAAGAACTTGGTGTTAGAGATTACTACTTTGAACAAACAGAAACATCAAACAATCTTGTAGTTTCTATTTAAAAAACAATGCGAGTCAATATGATTCGCATTGTTTTTTTATTAAATCAAGCTTAAAAGGTTATTTATTTAAGATTTAATTTGTATTATGCTTTGTAATAATTGATAGATTTTATCACAAAAAAACATTTTGATTAATTTAACCAAAAAAGTGACTATATTGTAATAGTCGCTTTTTGTTTTATAATTAGTATATTAAATAGTGTTTAGTTTTATATTCTTTACTTACACACATGTATAACCGCCGTCTATGGTAAGTATGCTACCCGTGACATAACTTGCCTCGTCACTTGCCAAGAATATTGCGCCGGCATTAAGTTCTCCTACCCTGCCATATCTTTTCATTGGTACATGAGTTTTAGCAAAATCTTGGAAGCTTTTGGTATTTAAAACATCTTTTGTTAGTTCGGTTTCAAAATATCCAGGACATATTGCATTGCAGGTTATGTTAAACTCTGCTAGTTCTGCGGCAACAGCCCTTGTAAAGTTTACAACACCACCCTTTGATGAATGATATGCAACAGTATGTATCTCTGTATTGCCAACTAAGCCATACATAGAAGAAATATTTATTATTCTTCCATAATTATTCTTTTTCATGATATTGGCAAAAGCTCTTGTCACTTTAAACACGCTAGAAAGGTCGGTATCTATTGTAAATTGCCACTCATCATCCGTCATATCTAGCACGCCTTTATCTTTTGATGCTCCTGCGCAGTTTATTAAAATATCTACCTTTTTAAATGTTTTTTCTACAAGGCTTGCGGATTCGTTTATGTTTTCTGTGCTTGTGACATCACACTTAACAGCCAAAACTTTTACGCATTTTTTTTCTAACTCGTTTTTTAATTCTTCCAATTTTTCTATTCTTCTTGCCATTAAAACAAGGTCTGCCCCCTGATCTGCAAATGCATAAGCCATTTGTTTTCCTAGCCCACTAGATGCTCCTGTTATTACTGCCACTCTACCATTTAAATCAAACATACATGCTCCTTTGTTCTTAATTCTAATATTAGGATAATCAATTTTTAATTTTTTTTCAACTTTTTATAGTGTTATTGATTATTTTTTTAAACAAACCACTTTAATAAGCAAAATGTTATGCTATTAAACGCAATTTGTTTTATAGCACAAAAAAATACCGACCATTGCCGATATCTTTTGTTATAAACAAATAATACAATTACTTATAATTTTTTTTAATTACACAAATAAAGCAAGTCATTTGTTATCTTCTATTTTCTTTATTCTCTTTAATTTCCATAAACTCTTTATCACCAATGGTATAAACTTTATAGAAACCACTATATAATTCTGGAAGCTTTCTATACTTTGCCAAAGCGAACTCTCTTGCCCTTGCACCTACTGCATAAGCTCTTCTTCTAATATCTTCGTAGCTAGTTCCAATTCTTGTATCGTACAATACTTGTCTTAAAGAATCAAGCTTTTCGTAGTTTGACTTTAATTCTTCTATTGAAAGCCTAGCCCTATCTTGTTCGTTTAGTATTAGTGCTGTGATTTCCATTGTGCCATTGGTAGAAAGTTCATAATAACCAGCATTTAATGTTGAAAAAATATTTTTTCTCTCGTTTACCATTAAAACCCCAAGTTGAGTTAGTCTTTCTTTAATATCTGCAAATGCACTTAAATTTAAAGCAATAAGCTCGTTTTTATCTACAAGTTCTTGTTCGCTAATGGCTAATGCTTTTTCTTCTGGCAATGTGCCAAGTTTTAATAATTCAATGTACTTTTTTACTATTGGTTTTGAACTTAAAACCGGCGATTTGACCTGCATATCTGATTCGTTTTCGTCTGATAGCATAGAAAACTCATATGCAACTTGACAGCCAATATTATAACTTGCATCCATGATATTAGTTAAAGTCATGTTATGTTTTTGTTTTGAAATTGCTCTTACAACTCTTCGTACAGCAATGGCATTCATTCTAAGTTCCTTAGGGCTCATAAAATCTTGGGAATTTGAACTCTTATTTTCGCCAACGGTTTTTGTTCCATTTATGCCAAATACTGTTTTTTGATACAAATCTTTATCTAAATTGTCATAAATACCGTCGTTTAGTTTTCCAATTATAAGTGCATATGCACCCGTGTTGTAATAACTAAAATCTTTAATTATTCCTGAAAAGTTTTTAATTTCGTTAGAATAAATCTTTCTAAAAATTGCCCTTTTTGCATCATAAGTACTATCTAAAACATAACCTCTTGGCATTTTATATCCTCCGTTTCTTTTAGTATAACATACAAATATTGTATTTGCAAGTATGAATTCTGCCAATTTTTTTATGACAATTATAGATTTTAATTTTTTTACAAAAAAATATTTGAATAATTGAATATAAAATTGTACAAACTTAGCATAGGAGGTAAAAAATGGTAATAGCAAATATAATCGCTTATGTTATA
>JAGCEE010000323.1 GCA_017650795.1 Clostridia bacterium
AAAACAAAAAAATAAAAAAAATGGGGCGAATTGCTCCATTTTTTAATAAAAAAGCAAATATTAAACAAAATAAATCCGAGGTAATAAATAATGACGGCTTCAATAATTATTCTCGGCGTGCTGATAATATTATCAATATTTAGTGTTGGAGAAAGTATTTTAAAACGAATAAAAATAAGTAGGCAAAAGTTTATGGCTTTGCTTTTATTAACGCTTTTGTTGTACTTTGTTCCGGGAATTACAATAAATGGCATAACATTTACTTGGGTTGGTTTTGTGATGCCGATAATCTTTTCGGCAATAGTTTTAACAAATACAAGAAAATTAAAAAACTTTTTAAAAATAATAGTTTGCATACTAATTTCTTTTAGCCTTGGCATTGTGTACGATTTAATAACATTTGATGTATACGAGGCTAGTATTTTTCAGCCATATTTGGTTTTAGCGGTTTTGCTTGGAATTGTGCCACTTTTAATTGTGGGCGAGCCAAAAAAGTCTTATGCATCTAATACCATAGGATTGCTTTTAAGTGAAGTGTTCTTTTATATTTCAAGATATTCAATATATGGAGAATACTATATGACTATTGGTGGAGAAAAAATTTTCGCATGCCTAATATACTCTTTTGTATTTTCGGCTATAACATACAGTATTGCAAGAAAAATAAAAGTAATAGTAATAACAAAACGTCTTGCCAAAAAGGAAAGGGGACAGGCAATTTGATACAAAAAATGTGCCATTGGTTTTTATAATTGCCGGTAGCACATTTTTTATTTGTATATTATTGTTTTTTTTGATTATTACTAGAAATATTGGACCATAATACTATGCCAACCTGCATGGGAATTCCAATTAAAAAGATTGGCCAAATGTGGTAGTCATAGAATAGTAAATAAACACAGGTTAAAGATGTCCAACACAGAATAGATATTAGTATAAAGTTAAAAGATGCCTTACCCCAAATACTATTAAAAACAATTCCAACAACGCATGATGCAGGAATGGACCATACAAAAACTTGCCAAATGTATCTGCCTGTGTTTAGCCCAATATAAACAAACGCTATTGTAGAAGCAAACCAAACAAGTAGTACTGCTAAAAGGCTGATCGTAAGTTTGTTCCCTATTTGAAGCTTATACGTTCGTCTTATTTTTTTTGTTGTAATGTTTTCGTCAAATATCTTAGCTAGTGGAATATTAAATATTTCACAAAGTTTATTTAGTGTCTGAATGTCTGGAACAACCTCGCCAGATTCCCATCTGGATATTGCCTTATTGGAATAATTAAGTCTGCTAGCAAGTTCATATTGTGTTAGTTTGTTTGCTTTTCTTAACTCTTTAATGTTGTTTCCTATTACTAAATTCACATCTTTCATGCAAGTATTATAACATATTTCTCGCCACGTGTCCAGCAAAATAAACACAAATACGCAAATTCCCGCCATGCGAGAACTGTATTTTTTATTGGACTTTTCAAAATGTCCAATCTATTTTTGTGTCTTTAATGTGTAGACTTTTTGTTTGCATTTTTTCTTGTATTGCAAGATATTCTATGCTACAATGCCACCGTGGTTAAAGGCAAATGGGCTTAACAAAAACAAAAATCAAATAAAAGGAGTGTGCATGGAACAAAAGACTATCCACTATCATGACGAGCTTAATGACGAGTTTTCTGGTGTGGTAAGAAACACAATAAAAATTGATGGCGATTTTGAATACATAAAAAAAAGTCCGCTATGGAATTTGCTTGCATTTTTTGCTTATCGTATTGTAATGGTTCCATTTGCATTTCTTTATACAAAAATAAAATTTCATCACAAAATTGTAAACAAAAGAGTGCTTAAAGAGAGTGGTGGTGATGGATACTTTATGTATGGCAATCACACTCTTATGAGTGGAGATGCCTTTATACCAAACATGATTAATTTTCCTAAAAAAACATACACCATTGTTCATGCGGATAACATCTCCAAAAAAGGAACAAAAAACTTTATTTTAATGAATGGTGCAATTCCTTTGCCATCAACAACGTCAGCAACCAAAAACTTTATAGAGGCAATAGAAAAGCGTGTTGTAGAAGGTAATGCAATTCAGGTTTATCCAGAAGCACACATTTGGCCATATTACACAAAAATAAGACCATTCAAATCAACAAGTTTTAAATATCCGGTAAAGTTTAATGAAGCAGTTTATTGTTTTACTAACACTTTTCACAAAAGGAAGTTTTCAAAGACTCCAAAGGTTATAACATATATAGATGGCCCATTCTATTCAAATACTGCGCTTGCGCCAAAAGAACAAGAGCAAGATTTAAGAGATAGAGTTTATAGCGCAATGTGTGAAAGGGCAAAACTCAATACTTATGAAAAAATAAAATATATAAAAGATGAGGTGGCAAATGATT
>JAGCEE010000324.1 GCA_017650795.1 Clostridia bacterium
AAAAAATAAACGCTTTTTCATAAAAATATTATTTGGAAAAATATATTAAAAATACCTCAAAAATGCCAAAATAACGACAAAAAACATGATTTTTAGTTAAAAATGCTGTGATATTATGTGGTGAGAGGTAAATATGGAAAATTCATATTATAAAAGAATAGTATATAAAAAAAATGCTTTTGATGATTTAAAAACATACATAAAACTAAATTTTTTAGGTAAAAATATTCTACTTGTATCAACAAAGAGTGTTCCTGCGGAAAATGTGACTGAGGTTTTAAATGCACTTTTTTCAGGAACGGAAAATGTTGCACACTTTGTTTCAAGAAATAATTTTGACATAAAAGAAATGGATTTGCTGTTAGATAAATTGTCAAAGACAAATGCGAACTTAATTGTGTCGCTTGGTGGCGGCAGGTGCTGTGATGTTGTAAAATATTTTGCACATATCCACAATATAGATTATGTTGTTTGTCCAAGTGTCTCGACCTCACTTTCATATTTTTGTACATACTGCTTTAATCCTATTGAACCAACAGAAAGTTTTTACTCAAAATTACCAAACAAGATTTTTATTCAAGAAAGTATAATAAAAAACTCGTCTTGTTTAACAAACATAAATGGGCTTTGTTTTTTACATTCACTTAGAGCGATTCTAATTGATGATTTAATTTATAATAAAGAAAAAGACAAATATGTTGTTGCTGGACTAGAAAAACTTTGTAGAAAGTTGGATGACGAACAAACAAATATTCTTCTTTGTGGCGAAGATTCAAATTTGGTTTTAATGGATATGCTAATTGACTATGGTTATTTTATAAATCAGTTAGACTTGGATGAATTTTATTTAACAAACATGTATAAATTATTAAGTAAAATTAGTCAGCGAAAAGACTCGTTTTCTGGCAAAAAGATGCTTGTCTGCTCAACAGCAATCTTGTCATTATATAAAAATTATATTCAAATCAACTCGTTAAAAATGCTAGAAAAGAACAATTATTTTAAGGTTGAAAAGCTTTTACAAAAATATAAAATTGGCAAAAAATGCATAAAAAACAATGTTTTTTTTAATAATTTTGCCGAAAAATACCACATAAAACGTGATTTTTTAGAAAAACAACAGGATTTGTTAAGAGAAATAAATCAGCAAATAAAATCAATAAATAATTTTGGGAAATGCGTTAAAAGCATATTTAAGTATGGTATAGAAATAGAAGATGACTACCAAGATGTTTTAAATTCACTAATGCTTGCACCATACATTTTTTTGGGAAGCAATTTGGTTAACTTAATTTCTGTAAGTGGTGTTTTAAATGCTTTAACTTTGGATTAACAAAAAAAAAGTAAAATCATGTCGTGTGTTTAAAAGAATAAATAAAGGCAATAAACTTATTATGAAAAAGATTATTGTCTTTATTTTTGTTTTGTTAATTATTTGTTTATTAAGGGTGTCGTTTGTAAGCGAGTTAAAGCTTACAGATATATTTAGCGATGTTGATGTGGAGGCTTTTATTATAAATGACGAATTACCAAACTTTGATTATATTAAAAATGGCGAAGGCATTGTTGTTTTTTGCAAATTGGGTGATTTGGAGTACATAAATAATAATTATTTGTTGAATGGATTTACCATAAAACTTAAAGATAATGACAAAAGCATTATGGAAAAACTAGGTGCAATTATACATGTACAAAATGACTTTGGATTTTATGGTTTTAGTAGTGTGATAGCAAGAGATTATAACTTTAAATATAAGAACAACAATTTTCAAATGGTATATTCTAATGGTACTACATTAATTGGCTGTCCACTGCTTTTGGGTGGATACTAATGGCATAATATTGCATCGTTCAAACCGTAAAACAAAAAGGTTTGTTTATGTTTAAAGTTTTTATTCTTTGTCAATAATCATTGCGGAGGTAAAATAAGCATGAAAAACTTTATGAAAAAATATGGATATTATTTATTGGCATTCACATTGATTTTGGTGGTCGGTATAAGTGTTGGGCTTGGTGGAGACAAAAAAGGCGGTGTGCCAGAAACGCCTACCGGTAACACTCCAACAGAACAGGCTTCTACCACACCGGTAGAAATGTTGAGTCCATTGCAAAATGCCGAAGTTTTAAAATGGTTTTCAGACACCGAGTTATTCTATAACTCAACATTAAAACAATGGGAAAGCCACAAGGGGGTTGATTTAACCTCTGAGAATACTGATGTTTATGCTGTTTTAGATGGTGTGGTGACTGATTGTTCTTATTCTTACTCGGACGGATACTGTGTGACGATAAGACATGATGATGGTCTTGTCACAAAGTATTGTTCGCTTGCCAACTTGGATAATATAACCAAGGGCGCATCAGTATGTCGTGGGGATAAAATAGGGGAAATATCTTCTAGTGCATCTTTTGAAGCAAACGAAGGCGGACACTTGCATTTTGTGGTTTCTCTGAATGGTGTCCCCGTTGACCCCTCTAATTATTTGACACTTGAAAACAAGTAATTTAATCTATTTGCTACGTGCAATATATCCATATGCAATTTAAAATCCTTATCCAAGCGGTTAGGGATTTTTTTTGCTAAAACTATTGTTATTTGCAAAAAAAAAGACAATGCAAACGGGCAAAACGAGATATATTGCAAATAACAAAATTTTATTTACAAACACAAAAATATGTGCTACAATAGTGCCCGTTATATGGAGGTAAGGTATGACAATAGATAAGGTTAAAAAACTCATATCAAATCAATTAAATGTTGCAGAAGCAAACATTACCATGGAATCAAGACTTGTAGAGGATTTGGGTGCAGACTCACTTGATACAGTTGAAATGTTGATGGCATTTGAAGAAGAATTTGGTATAAGCATTCCTGATGAACAAGCAATGCAAATGAAAACCGTAAAGGATATTGTTGAGTTAATAGATTCAAAAAAATAAATATTTTTTATCATAATAAAAAAATAAATAAATTTATATTTTTAAAGTGGAAAATGCATTAATTTTCCATTTTTTTATGCAAAAAATGAATTATTAAAAAATAGTAATAATATTTTTTTAACAACTAAATGTTGATTCGCTTAAAAAAATAAGAGTTTTTATTATTTTTTATAATCAAAAAAAGTTTAAATAACTTATATTTTTTAAATATTTTTTGCTTTTTTTGATAACAAAAAAATGTAATAAAAAGGTGCAGAATGTCGATATATTAGTTTGACTTTTATTTCATACTTGATTTATAATTATATATAAATATATAAATGCAACCCAAATCAACCTGCAATTACATAGATTTTTGTGTTTTGCAAAACATATTTTTGGTGCGGGGTTCGTGTGGAGGAAAAATGAAAAAAATAACACTATTCGCTTTATCCTTATTGCTATGCTTGTGCGGAATATTTTTTTCTGCTTGTGGCGAAGAGCAAAATGTAGAACTCACGCTAAGTAAATCTAGTGTTGTGATTTATTATGGCGAAAAAGAGGACAATGCAGAAACGGTTAATGTTGCGGTTAGTGGTAAAGAGGTGAACGCGCTTGGTCTTAAATATGACAATACATTTATTAAAATAACTTCCGAAAAAAAGAACGATGGTTCATTTGATTTAACCATTTCTCCAAAAAGCAAAATAACCACAGGGCAAATTTCTGTAATAGTGTCTGCTGGTGGCGAGGTGGAGGCAAGATTTACAGTAATGGTTATTGTTCCTGTTGAAAGGGTTACGGCTAGCGATAATCAGTACATAGTTTTTAATGGGGAATTGACTACATATAATCTTTTAAGCGGGTTGAAGTTTTATCCAGAGGGTAGTGGCGATTATAATGTTCAATTCACAATAGATAATATAGAAGATTTTGGCGAAGATGCATATTTGCAAAACAATCAAATTGTATTAAAAGAAACCTTTAACAAGTTTGACACCCCATTTAGAATTAGCGCGCTTGTAGTTGGCGAGGGTATATCCGTGTCGCCATCTACAGCATTTAATGTTAGTGTAATACCAAATGTACGTGGGCTTTCTTACTTAATGTCAATGGGTGCAACATACAATAAGGCGGATGGTGCAATTTCGGCAGATGGTTATGTTTTAAAAATAGTAGACGGAGAATTGGAAGAATTCTCTATTAGCATAGATATTCCTACCGAGCTAGGTGTTGGCGTTGATGTTGATGTTTCTGCTGATGAGCAAAACAACATAATGCAATATTTAACCTGTGATAAAACTAGCAAATCTATAAAAGAGGGCATTACAACCAACACATTTATTTTTAAAGCGCTAGGTGGGGATTCTACCACGGCAAAAGCAAGATTATATTTTAAGTTTTACTATATCGATAATGATGACGAAAAATTAAAGTCAAATTTTGTTATTTGTGATGATGGTTTACATAATTACGTAGACATTTCGTTATTTGTGCCACTTGATGGTATAGATGTACAAACGGATGCAGATATTTATACAAACATAGGTGAGTCATCTTATGTTATTTACAAAAATTACAACTCACAAATATTGCAATATGGTTCTATTTTTAAATTCTTAACTAGCCCGCTTAATGCATCAAACAAAGAATTTATTATTGAGAGTTTTGATA
Source organism: Clostridia bacterium (assembly GCA_017650795.1). Lineage (GTDB taxonomy): Bacteria > Bacillota > Clostridia > Christensenellales > UBA1242 > HGM11367. The sequence continues at coordinate 4,594 of JAGCEE010000324.1, forward strand.
ATGGTGTAAGGGTTGGCATTATTGAGTCCAACGGCAACTTTAAAGCACTTAGTGTTGGAGATACTATAACTGCTGGAACAAATGTTTATATTATGGCAAAAAGCACAGTTGCAGACGCAACGGGTGGCATAAAGTTTAAGCTTAAATCTTTAAAAGAGGAAAGCATAACTAAAGAAATTGTATTTAGAGTTGAAAACGGCACAAATGGATTATTTATTGTTGATTCAACAGATGTTGTGCCAGACTATGAGTATAATATTGAAGATTCAACCGTTAACTTATCTTCTGAGGTTAATGAAAGATTATACTTGGTTCTTTATGCTCCAAATGCGAAAAAGAGTCAATTAAAATATGATAATACAGACGGTGATGTTGTAATAAAAGAAATCCCTGGCAAACCTAATTATTTCCAGGTGGATATAAACACTAGCAAGGCCGGAGAAATAAACAAGACTATTACAAAATCAATCAACACATTAAATGGTTATTCGGTAACCATAAATGTTTCTATAATTCAAAGAATACTTGAAGATGATGTAAAAGTTGTTTTGGCAAAATCATCTCAAAACTTATCTGCTATTGGATATATAAATGACGACTATTCTACAAATGGTTTAAAATCAATCAACATTAAAAATGGTGGTTCGGTTGAGTTGGATTTGCTCTATACCGAAGGCGCTTTAAAACCAAAGATTAAGTATTATTACAAAAGCGCGCAACTAAAAAGTGAAGATTATCCAGATGCATACAGCAAAAGTTATAAAGATTTTAATTTGGTAAATCTTGAAGGAAGTGATGATTTTGTTGAATACTGTGGTGTAATTAGTTCACAAAACCTAATCAATAGAAATGTTATCACCGGCGTTGCCGAAGGTAAGGTTTATTTAAGGGTTGATGTTATTGGTAGTATTGTTGTTGATGGAAAAATTATAGATGCAAGAGAACCTATTTCTGTATATTTTCTAGTAGAAGTTTATAACCCTGTCACAGAAATAGTTGCATATAGTAATGGACATGAAGTTAAGAATATAGAACTAAGAGCAAAGAATCTTGTTAAAGAAGAATCCGACTACACAATAACCTTGTCATTAGAAACATTATCTGGTTTGCGTAATGCAACATACGACAAGTTATACTTAGATGGTGGAATAATTGGTGAAGATGAAGTCGGATTTACAATGACTCGTGAGGTAAACGAAGATTTGGCATATTCTGTTGTTTTAAACGATGCAACCAAAGAGCTTACTATCACGCTAGAAAGAGTCCCTTTAAATTACGATTATTCTCATATAAACAAAGTAAATATTTTTGCCTTTGATTTTGGCAGTATAAATTTTCAAAATGGTGGAATGTTAAATTACTCCTCAATTAAATCAAATTATCCATCTGTGGAATTTACTTTACAATTAACAGTTTTAAAAACCATTATGGTTGATGACGTTAATGTTAAATCATTAAAACTCTTAGACGATACAAATGATATTTACAAAACTTTTGATAGTAATTATTATAAAGTCTACGAAGAAATTTACATCGATATAAACGATTTAACGCAAGGTAGTGATAATCTGTATAGAATTACCACAGAGATTTTGCCAGCGAATGCTTACAATAAAAATTTAATATATACATTCTTTAATGCAACAGGAACAAGCGAAACTCTTGTGACAATACCATTTAACGATGGTGTATTGCACATGGGGGCAATAGAGGGCGGTAGAGGATACATTCAAATCGTTCCAGAAGCACCTTCTGGTGAAAAAAGAGTAAAAGCAATAATAGTTCCAATAAAAATTGCAGACGGAAAGAGTTTTGATACAGCATTTGAAATCTCTGATTTAAGTAAGGTAAAAAACCCATATCAACACTATATTTTGGTTGGTGGGCAAACATATGAATTAAACAATACACTTATTGATGGCTCAGAATTTGTTGGTGGGTTGTATGGAAGAAAAAAACCAGAAGATGTTGTAAGTTCTATTATGCTCAATAATTGTTCGCTTTTTGATAAAATTGGTCAAAATGGTATAGTTAAAGACCTTCAAATATATGGAACAAGTAATGCAAGCGGTATGATTGCTAATGCAAATAAAGGAACAATAGACAATGTTGATGTCACTACATATATCATTAGCGGAGTGTATGTTCCAAGTGTGGTTTTTGTTTCTGACGAAATAGAATTTGCTGGCGGAATTGTTGGAACAAATAAAATAGGAGGCGTAATATCTAATTGTAATTTTGCCGGCTCTATTGTTGCTAGTGAAGAGGCTTTACTTGTGGCTACTAACTGTGGAGGAATTTATGGAGTAAATGAGGGCACAGTAAGTGGCTGTAAAATTATTATTGCAAAATACCAATTTGGCGAACAAACAAGAAATAGAGTTGTTGTTGAAAGTGCAACAAATTATTATATAAACGGTATACAAATTGGAGAGGATGGAAATACATTTGTTGCTGGTAATGATGACGAATATATATTAGATAAATATAGCGACCATGATGATCTCGGCTCAATAGTAATTAAAACAGATGAAGACAAAATACACTCTATTGGAAAGGCAGACTCTGATTATGGAATTGTATTCTATTACAAGGCAAGGGTAAAAAATAATCAAAGTGAACTAAATACACTTAATATAATAAACATAAATGATTTAATATCTGCCGAAAACCAAGACGATGTTAGCATTAAAGTTATTTCAAATTCATCTATTGCATCAGTGTATGGTGATTTGTTGATGCTTTCGGACACAGGAGAATTTGAGTTAAAAGTGTTCTCGGTTTACGATTACACTAATCCTCACAGAGTTTATTTGCTTTCTATGTACTACTTGCAGGAATTTAAAGTTTACAATTCATTAAAAACTTTTAGTTCTGGTGATGTTATTAACATACTCAATGGAAAAAGAGCAATCATAAACACGTCAACAACTTCTTATGCAAATGGTATTGAACTTGTATCAAACGATTTTGAAGTAAATTTTGCATTATATAAAGACATAGAAAAAGAAAACCAAATTTATGGTAGTTATATCACAAATAATACAATTGGAAGTCACACAATTAACGCAACGTGGACTGACGACATAACTGATTTAAAATATCTTTATATTTCAATCATATCAGAATATGATGCTAAATATAACGAATTAATATACGAAAATTATGTAGATGGATTCTATCTTGTAATATCTCCAATTCTTGGAACATCGGAGATAGTTGTAGATAAAGTAAATATTGATATGGAACCAAAGGATGCTGCAACTGTAAGGGCAATTATTAAAACAGATGCAGTTCTGATTGATGGGGATGGCAAAAAGTACACAACCGATAAGATAACGCCAAGTACAATAAGCATTATAAAATCAGATGGCGAAGATTGTACCGACAAGTTTGATGTCATTATAAGCGAAAATGGCACATTTGTTGAAGATAATAAATTTTCTTTTGATATTGAAATTTCATTAAAAATGGAATATCGACACATAACCAACTATGTTAATCAAAATTATGATATTGCCATAAGAAGCCTTGGTGATGGTGGTGAGGGCGAAGATGTTATTTATGTTTGTGTCGCATCTTTATCACTTACGGTAAAACCACAATCTATTTCAAGCATCAATATAAGCACTTATTTAACAACATATCCTGGCGGAACTTATGACAATATAACCAAAAAGACATACTTTGATGCACCAAAGAATCTTGTGTCTTCATTAAGACCTACGGATTCTGCAATACTAGAAATAGACTTATTTCCAAAATATGCAAGTTTTGATTACTTAGAAATAGTTTCAACCTCTAACACATTTGCAGGATTTGCGTATATTGTAATGGAGTATTCTGATGATAGATATACCGCTGTTGGTGATGGCGATATATATTACGAGAGTATACCTAATGTAAATGGCATTAGATTGTATAACAATTTTGGTTTAGCGGGAATAGACTATGCCGACATTGGTACATATTACCTAAGAATATATACTAAAAACTCACTAGACCAAAATGCAGTAATCACAACAACAATAACACCATATTACAATGGTGAGATTGTTGATGGCGCAATGTCTACATTAACATACATTTCCGTTCCAAAAGAGCCGGAATTGAATATAGATGGTAAAACGTTTGTTTATGCATATGCCGGAGAAGAATTAACTGTTAATGTTAATATTTCTTCCGATCAAGACATACAAGGTGGTGTATATTATGTTCATGGTGCAGAAGGCGACAACATCTTGGTTGATAGAAGTAAAATATCTTTAAAATACTTAAGTTCTGTTGGTGGATATAATCAATACACAATGACATTTAAAGTTCCAGAAATTGGTCCTTCATTTGTGCTAGATGAACACACCTCTCATATGCGTCTGTTTGTTCAATCATATAAAATTGACAGAGGCGAGAGAATACCTTCTAATCCAAGCACTCTTGATATTTATGTTTCGGAGTTCGCTTTTGGCGATAATCCAGTTATAATTAAAGATGTAAACGATGGCGTAATTAAGATTTCTAGCGTCAAGTACAAAGAACTAGAAATATTAACCAATTTTGTTGGAGATGAAGAGGCAATAAGTTTCTTTAATTCAAATTATTATTTCATAAATGCCAATACAAATTTTGAGGTTGGCTATTATGATGCTGTTCACACATACGCATCTACAAGTGGTGAAACTGGAATAAATCTTGCTTCATGGTTGTACTATATTGGTGACAGTGGCTACAATAATGTTGGAATATTTAATAATGGTGTATTTACTCCAAAAATTAGTGCAGAGTATGGAGATTATGTATCATTTATAGTAGAAGATGGAAAACTATATGTAAGAGGTGGCGACAGAAAGGGTGAAGTTCCAATGCTTCTCACATTCTATTATACAATGCCAGATGGTAGACAATTTACATATGATTACTATTTCACAATAGAAAATGGTATTTATACAACAGAAGATATGCCTTTAGAAGTTTCTGATTCAAGTGCATTCTTATCTATGAATCAAAGCACTGAGGCAAACGACTATATATTAAGTAGTAATATTTATCTTTATGAATATGAAGTAATGTCAGATACATCTAAAATAAAATCATTAGATGGAAATAATTACACTGTTAATATTATAAGTTTTGCTAATCAAGAGGGCAGTAGTGTCGATTTGGCATTGTTTAAAACTATTTCAAGTACAACAACTATAAAAAATCTAACCGTAAACTACTATTATTTAGATGAAATGGTTTTTGATAATACAGTCACAGTAGTAAATTTTGCGGGTCTTGCAATAACAAATAGCGGCATTGTTTACAATACAGAAGTTATGGCATTTGAAACGTCAGAAAAAGCTCCTACATTTAATACTTACGGACTTAAAATAACAGCAAATAACGCAACTATAACAGGTGCGGGATTTGTGATAAATAATGATGGAAGCATAACCAACAGTCGTGTGGGTGGAACAAGTAAACTTGCCACTTCGTTTGATTATTTAACCGAAAGTGCAGTAATGCTACCACAAAAAAGCACAATAACGGCAAAACAATTTACAATTAAATCTGCAGGCACATTAAGTGGTTTTGTTAACACAAATAATGGTGCTATCGCAAGCAGTTTTGCTAAAAATATAAATATAATTAACACATATACAAAAAATGAAACCATGACAACTAGTGGCTTTGTCACAGTGAACAGTGGTGATATTTCTATGTGTTATGCAGAGGGTGGCAAAGCTTTAAATACCGACATTAACTCTAATATTGGTGGCATCGAGGGGACGGGTATTCTTTCGGGCTTTGTATACTTTAATAATGGAGATATATCCGATAGTTATTCAAATGTTATGTTAAAAACATCAAATAATCAAGTCGGTCGTCTTGGTTCTGGTTTTGTTTATAGCAATGGAGAACAGGGACAAATGGAAAGAGCACATTCTTTCTCTAGCATCGCAGATAATAATACATCTCAATTAAACTTTATTGGTGTTTCGGACACAATGGAATATAACGATAAGGGTAGCGTTAAAAATTGTTATTATTATGTGGCTGATGAATCAGGAATTTCTGCAACCGATACACTTTATGATACAGAGATACAACCAATCACAAATGCATTATCGGCAATGTCATTTTATGGATATAATTTCGGTAGTTCTTACAACGGACAAAATGTCACTTGGGTTATGACTGTGTCTGGTCCAAGCATTGTTAGTGCAAACGATATAACTCATTCGGTAAGATATAAAAAGAATGTGGGAGATGTGGAGACATCTAGCCCACTAGACTATGAATTTATTTATGTTGATGAATACGATTTGGGAACAGCTAACAACCCAATAATAATAAGAAGTGCCGAAGAGTTTAATAATGTGTTTAGTGGTAATGCTGGAACAGCAGTTAATGACAATTTAAGCTCAAATTACAAAAAAGCATTTGGCAATTATAGACTTGTTTCTAATATTGATTTAAGCAGTTTAATCATAGATGATGGAGCGCCAGAAAAATCAGAATACTTTAATTTGGCTACAACTTCTGTGACACTAACTGGTGAATACTCGCAATCAAGCAATAGAAAAGGTGTATTTGATGGAAATGGACTTACTATTTCTGGATTGGCAATCACAAACTCTAGTGTTGAGGGCGTAGAATATTTTGGTATGTTTAAAGAGGTCGTAAAAGGTGCAAGTATTAACAACTTAAAAGTTGGTCTTGCCAAAGGTGGTGTAAGTGCCGACAGAACAATGGTGGTTGGTGCCATAGCCGGTAAAGTTGAAGACTCGTCATTATCTAATATTTATGTATATAATCAAACACCAACCGAGGTGGTTTCTGTTATTGGTTCTCATATAGTTGGTGGTGTTGCTGGAATTATTGCCGGAAACGGATATGTTTCTAGCATTAGGGTTTCTAATGTATCTGTAACTGCAACATATAACATTTCCATTGCCAATACAGAGCCAGTTATAAAAGACAATATTCCTATTACACAACAAGGCGAAAGTATAAACACTACAATTCAAAACCTAAATCGCTTATCTATCGCTGGTGGAGCATTTGGAATAGTACATATTTACACGCAAGATCAAATTGCCAAAGATTTGCTATATGATAACCTTGATATAAGAGAAGCAAATGTACTTTCTGTATCGGTTGATGGTGGTATGCAAATCAATGGTATGACAGTTGGTGGTGTTTTGGGATATGTTGGCAAATATGTTGTTGCAAGAGACATGTCTTTAACAATAACAAAATCACCCGTTTTGGCAAAGATTGTAGCTTACAGATGTTTTGCTGGTGGTTTGATAGGTATTAACTGTGGAAGTTTGTATCAAATTAAAGCAGAATACGAATCCGAATGGCAAAAAGAAATAGAACAAGGAATTCAAACTTACTATAACGGAGATTTAGAGTTTGATAGAGGACAAACCGACATATTCTATGATGAAGAATTAGAATATTCTCCAATGGCAATAGGTGGTTTAGTTGGTGTGATGTTAACTGGCTATATTGGAGTTGCTTATTCAAAAATCAATGTCGCAAATGGTAATGCTGGTTGGTATGTTGGTGGCATTGTTGGAATAATTGTAAAAGCCAACAATACAGAATCGGACGAAATGGCAGTTGAAATTTCAGAAGTGTACGCAACGGGCGACGTTTATGCTCCAAATGCAAAATATGTTGCAGGTTTAGTTGGTTTAAGTGAACAAGAAAATGTTTCATTAGACAAGGTTTCTGCACTAAACATGTGGAGTTTTGAATCATACATTGATATTGACAATTTTAATGATACTAATGAAAACAGACACCTTATTAGCCAAATTGCAAACATATTAAATGAAAATACAAAAACGACTATTGGCAAAAATTCTTCGCTAAACAACATAGACAATACCGTCACTTTTAGCGGAAATGGAAAAAAGATTGAATTGATGAATTATAATGCCGATGACAACATAATCACAATAGCAGAGACACAAACAATACCATCATATTATAATTATGTTGGTTTAAATGTAGACGGTGGAGCACAAATATCACCTGCATTTAACAATATAGATTGGTATGACTCAGGAAACTGGACAATTAAATCAGGCGATCTTTTCCCAAGAATTAAATATGCAACAACAATTTCTGTCTATGAGATTTGGGATAGAAATGATTTATGGAAAATCGGGAGATATGGCAAAAATCCCGAAGCAAGATTTGTTTTAATGTCAACCGAACCAATCGATTGTGGTGGTTGGAGAACAACTTATAGCATTTTAAGAGGTTCAATAATTGGTAAACATGACAAGTCTGGCTTTAAAAATCTTTGCGTGCCACTTTTGTCAGAACTAAATGGTGCTACATTATCTGGCATTAGATTTGAAGGATGCAAATCGCCTATTGCCATTAGTTCTACTGGCGGTACAAAATTTAGCAATCTAGTTTATTCTGGTTGCAATTTTACTGGCGACCAAAACAAATATAGCACCTATAAAGTAGATTCGGTAGAGTATGCAAATTATGCCGGCGTTGTAAGAATAATTAAGGGGCAAACAACATTTAAGGCTATTTGGTTTGACGGAGAAACAAAGTTTAATATAGATAATAACAACCAAAATGTAATAAATGCTGGTTTACTTTTTGCAATGTCTGATAATGGAGACTATGATATAGATATTTCTGGAATCAATGTATCAAGCACATGTAAAATAAGCTTTAACTTATACAACAATAATATTAACGGAGATTTTGGTTCTAACATTGGGTTGTTGTTTGGCTATTCATTAACAAAAAAGTCAATACAAGTATTTAATTGTAATGTTTCGGGTAAAATTGTTGTAAACGTAGGTAATCTAACAAAACAAAAAGACAACAACATTGGTTATATCGGTGGGTATGCAAGTGAATCAATAGTGTTAAAAGAAGTTATAACAAAATCAACCATATCGGCAGATAACGATGATATTTCAATTATAACTGAAAATAATGAACAAAATGCATGCTTAAATATTGGTGGATTTATTGGTCGTTGCGATGGCGAACTCAAATTAGATAATTCTAATGTTAAAGCGACTACAAATGTAGGCTGTGATATATCACTTAAAGGTGGATATATGAGTGCAAATGTAGGAGGCATAGTCGGTCAGACAAAACAATTTACATATATAAATCCAAATAATATTGTAGATGGAATTACAAATAACAATGATGTTATTTATGGATTAAACATTGTAAATAATAGTTCAAAATATTGCAAGATAAAGGTAGATACATCAAATGTTAGTGGTGCTAACTTAAATGTTGGTGGTATTGCTGGTTATGTGAAAGAAAACATAGATGGCTCAAATGATACTAATAACAAAGCTTTAATTTATAATGGTAATATTATTATAAACCAAGTTAAAAATGTTGTAAGCAATAATAGAATATTTAATATTGGTGGAATTGTTGGGTATTTTGATGGTGATAATTCTGACAAAAAGTTGTCATATGTTTCATTTGCGGGAACAATCTCTTTTGCTGGTAAAGAAGAACAATATGATAATTATAATTATTATAATGTTGGTGGAATTGTTGGTAGAAACAATGGAAGCAATTTAACTATAGATCACGCTTATTCATTTGGTGATATTTTAATTGCTGTGGATAAAGATTATTATTTAAATACCCATGTAGATTCATATGTTGGTGGCATTGTTGGTAGAACAGAAACAGATGCAACATTAAGCTATACAGTTTCTATTGCAACACTTTATGGTTTCCATAATAATGAAAAAATTCACTATGATGCAATAGTTGGTGGAATGGCGGGTTCTATCACGGTCACAGCCACAGACACATATTACGCATCAAATCTTAACCTATGCGTTAGCGATAATACAAATGCAGTTAATACAACATATTATAATTTGATACAAAAAGATGGTAGTATTGTGCCAGATGAAATTGTTTCAATATTTAAAAACTCCGAGACATTCGAGGGTGGCAAACTTAATCCTATT
>JAGCEE010000325.1 GCA_017650795.1 Clostridia bacterium
GTGGCGTGTTTATTATTGTACAGTGAACACCATACGAACGAAGAATTGATGCAAAATTTAAAGTTTCTGTTCGTGACCTAAATACTGCTAATAGCATAAAACCTCCATTTGGTAAAATGTATACAAATGATAATCCTATTTCATATCATTGTATTATGGAGAGTATTAAAAAGTGATATATTTTGATAATTCTGCTAGTTCATACATTAAACCCAAAGAGGTTATAAACGCAACAATTCATGGTATTACTAGTTTTTCAGCAAATCCCGGAAGAAGTGGACATAAATTAAGTATGCTATGTGGTGAAAAAGTATTTGAAGTTAGAGAAAAAGTAAAAAGATTTATAAATGCCGAAAAGGTTGAAAATGTAATATTTACACAGGGCTGTACCGAGGCTTTAAATATTGCCGTTATTGGAACTATGCAAAAAGGTGGACACATCATTTTATCATCTAATGCACACAATTCCCTTTCCAGACCAATATTTGAATTAAAAAAAATGGGACTTATAGATGTTACCGTTGTTTCACCTAGTAATAATGAAATGCTTACTATTGATGATATAATCCCTAATGTTAAACCAAATACTTATTTAATTGCAGTAAACCATGTTAGCAATGTAAATGGAGATACAACAGATATACACCAAATTGGAGAGTATTGTGCAAAAAATTGCATACTGTTTTTGGTTGATTGCGCTCAAAGCGCAGGACACATTAAGATAGATGTGCAAAAGGACCATATAGATATGCTTGCCCTTGCCCCACACAAAGCGCTCTTTGCCTTGCAAGGAATTGGTATTTTTGCGTTTTCGATTAAAACCAACCCAAAACCAATAAAATTTGGAGGAACAGGAACAGAGTCAATAAACACTTACCAACCAAACGAGTATCCCGAATGTTTAGAAAGTGGAACCCTTGCAACACCAAACATTATTTCACTTGGTGCAGGAATTGATTATGTTAGTAAAAATTTTGATAGTATAACAAAAAAAGTAAATGACCTTTCAACATATATTTTATTTGAACTACAAAAAATAGAAGGTGTAAAAACTTACACTAGCGTAGAAAACATACATTTTGGTGTGATTGGATTTAACATAAAAGATGTTGATTCGCAAGAAATAGCATCAATTTTATCTGACGAGTTCAATATTTGTGTTAGAGGTGGATTGCATTGCGCCGGATTAAAGCATAAAGAACTTGGAACTGTAAATCAAGGAATTGTTAGGGCTTCTATAAGTTATTTTAATACATTTGGAGAATGTGAATACTTTGTAAATTCAATTAAAAAAATCGCAAAAAGATATTAGTATTTATATTAAACAATTTGCTATTTTATATTGATATTAAACAAATTAAAAAAGATTGGCGATTGTAAAAACCGTCAATCTTTATTTATACGCCAAGACATCCACAAAGCAACGACATATTATTCTTTTTGAAGTATTGTTTGCATGTTAGATAACTTGAAGTGTCTTTTTGAATACTTTTTTAAAATTAGTTCCAACTTTTTGAGCTTGCATAATATCAAAACTTGCATCTGCATTTACAATGGTTTTCATAATTATAGAGTCACCCAAAATGTCACATGTTATATCTTGAACATTACCCATTCTTGACTTATCTAATGAAGAAGCCAAATTTACAATAACGCCCAATTTTCTTACAGCATCTAAATCTTCTTCAGTTAATATATCTTTATACTTTAACCATTCGGCAAGATTCAAATTTTCTAAATTTTGTGCCTTGCAAGCAAATGCAGCAAGAAGAATATCTTTTTGTGATGCACCATATAATTTTGAATTTACTATAATCTCAAAACTATTGTTTGCATAGTTATCAAAACCTATTCTTGTTCCACAGTTGTACATTGATGCGGCTATTCTTAAAGGCTTAACATAATTGCGTGGAAGTTTATGAATAACTTTTAATTGTTTAAATAAAATTACAGCCAAGTTATATACATTTAGAGTATTAGATAGTTCCCTGTCATAAAAAGTTCTTATTGTTTCTAGACTAACAGAAAGCATATCTGATGGCACCCTATCCTGAGCATCATTCGGTAGATTTTGAGCAACAACCCCCTCATCAAAGCAATTAGCACATATGCTAGTTGCATTAAACTTTTGCATATCAAATAATGCCTTTAAGATTGCGACACCACTTGCAAGTGCATCTGCCCTATCTTCTGTAATACCTTTAAGTTTTTTGGTTTTGTCTAAATCTAGACTATTAACAACTTCATATACAGAATTAAATGCATCTCTGGTTAAAACATAATTATTTGCAAGTTCTAATGGATATTTTGTTATTTTTCTTGCAAGTTTACCAATACTTTCAAATACAGTTCCAACGCCAATATATGTTATTTCTTGGTCATCATCAGAGAGAATTTCGTTATTTTTTAACTCTTGCGTAAATTCTGCTATCATTTTTTTCATTTTTTCTTCTGGATTTAACTCGTCAACAAATTTTTCTGCCAAGTTTAAATAACCTAAATTGATTGATTGTGATGACATAATTGTTCTTCTATTAAATTGGATTATGTGGGTTTGATTTGGTGCGATATATATTGCCAATGCCTTAGAGATATCAATAGTGTTTGTTATACCCTTATATATAACCTTAACTTCTTCCTCAGGGCTAAGAATTGAAAATGCAAAGCCTGTGTTATTATAAATCTCATCAAAGAAACTTTTTTGATTTTTTGCCACTTTAATAAAGCTTTCTGCAATAGCAACAATCTTTGATACATTGTTTGCATCACATATTTTTCTAAATAGTTTTAATAAGGTTAATGCTTCATTTATAACATTTGGCATAATTAGCCCGTTTTGTTCAACAGACATGCCAAGCTTAACAGTTTCTGTTATTTCGTCAAACAAATTATAATACCCATTTGAAGTCACATCAATTAGTGATAGTTTTATTGTTTGTGCGCTTAATTTTATTATTGCATATTTTTCCATATAATTTCCTTTTTAATACTATAATTTTATTGCTTCTACTGGACAAGATGCCTCACAAGTTCCACAATGAATGCATTTTTCTGGATCTATTTGTGCCTTGCCATTTTCATCAAAACTTATTGCCTCTACTGGACATAATTGAACACAAGTACCGCAACCGATACATTTTTCTTTATCTACCATCGTATTTCTCCTAAACTGTTGGTAAGTTTAACATAAAAAAAACAATTTGTAAACTATAATTTTACTAAAACAGATAAATAAACTTTAATGCATATTATTAAATGTGCAAGTAAAAACATAACAACTATTATAATGCGTTTTAATTTGAATTTTTATTTTTAACAATAATGGTTAAACAATGAATAATTATAAAGAGATAAAATAATGAAAAAAATAAAAAATTATAGTTTTGTGTCAGAAAAAATGATAAAAAGTTTGATTTTGTAAATCATTTATGATAATATTTGCGTATATTTAAGATATTTTAAATATTTTTTATATTTATAATCAAATTATTTAATAACCTATTTTATATGTTGGGGGTGAATATGAGAGATTTATCTGAATACAAAATACTTGGTAATTATTTGGTGAATTTATATGACAAATATGGTGTGGATTCAATTAGATACGAAACCGCAAAGGTCATAACATCAAGTGTTTTAAATGGGATAAAAAATGCTAAGGCAAATTATAATATAACCCAAATTGACCAAAAATTTGATATAGTAAAAAACATGATAAGTCGTGGTGTTTTTCGCACCAATCCTAACAATAGAACCGTCCCTTTTAAGCAAGTATATAACTACGAGATTTCAAGAGGAATTAGTGCAGTATATTCTTGCGACAAAAGTCTTGTTTTTAAAATTCAATCAATCACACATGAAAATAAAGATAGACAATTAAAACTGCTTCATGATGTTTATTGTGCTGATGTTGGACTAGAGGTACAAAATGCAATCAATGCTATGATTCAAGCATATAAGCCTCAACCAAGCAAAGTTAGAGTAAAATAAGAAAACACTCTTGTTTACTCATATTGTTCTTGTATACCTAAATAAAGCGACCATTTGGGTCGTTTTTTTATGAATTACATTACTAAATACTAAAAAAGAATTGTGGAACGCTTCCACAATTCTTTTTTTTTACAAGATTTACAAAAATAACTTATAAATAACATAATTTAAAAACGAAATATATTAGCCTCTTTTTCTTGCTCTTTTTCTGGCAGCTTCTCGTTTTTCTTTCTTTTTTACGCTTGGTTTTTTGTATGCTTCTTTTCTACGAATATCGCCAATGATGCCATCTTTTTGGCATTTTCTTTTAAAACGTTTGATTGCACTTTCGATATTCTCGTTTTCGCCAACCTTGACTATTGTCATTCTTCTCACCACCTTCTAAATTCATTTACTTGCGTAAGTATATTATGTAATTACAATATTGTCAAGCATAATAATAAACTAATTGTACTAGATTAAAACAAACAACATACTATTTGTTGATTTTAAAAGACATATTTATTGTGCATCAAGCTGTCAATTACTTACATATTTTTTTCTTACATATAACTTTTAATATTGCAGAAAAGAATTTTGGAACTTTTATACAAACTATTTTCATAAAAACAACCTCTATATATACCATTTTATGAAAACAGTATAATAATTGTTAAACAACTATTTTAAATCTTCTATTGCTTTTGCCCTATCTTCTGCCTTAAAAACATAATTACCAGAAACAACAATATCGGCGCCATAAACCTTTAATCGTTTAGAAATTTCCGGCGTAATACCACCATCTACTTCGATATAATAATTAGCGCCATAGTCATCTCTAATTTGTTTTAATTTCTTTACTTTTAAATTTGTCGATTCCATAAATTTTTGACCACTTGCACCAGCATAAACTGACATAACCAAAACTAAATCTGCATATGCTAGGTATGGCATAATCTCTATAACATCTGTATCTGGGTTAATGGCAATTCCAGATAATATTTTTTTCTTTCTAATCTTGTTTAAAGTTTTTACTAATTTTTTCTTATCTTTAAATGCTTCATAATGCACGGTTATTATTTGTGCACCAGCCTTTGCATATTCTTTTATATATTTTATAGGCTTTCCAACCATTAAATGAACATCTAATGGGCAAAGAGTTTTTAAATACACTTCATGCACATCTTTATAATTTATGGTGTCCCTATCTACAAAATCAGAAGACATAACATCACAGTGAATAAAATCTGCTACTGTGTTGATCTTTTTTATATAACATAATAATTCTTCTAAATTTGATGCTGGATCAGTAGATACTGCAACTTTTAACATATTAGCCATGCGTTTTTACCCACTTTTCATATAATTTTTTATATATTTCTTTATATCTTAAAAATCTTTCTTTGTCAATTTTATTTTCTATTACTGCTCTTTTTACTGCACATTCCTCTATTTTTTCATTATAATGAGCACACGATTTATACTTACACTTATCCAAGTATTTAATAAAGTCATGATAATAATATGGAAGCTCAAAGTACGATATTGGTAAAAGTTTCTCATCTAGTGATGTAAAACCAGCCGTATCGGTTATCATAATATCGTCCTCAAAGAAAATTTCACAATGCCTTGTTGTATTCTTTCCTTTTTGGTTTTTAATGCTAATTTCACCAACATTACTACTATGCTTTTGCATTATTTTATTTACAAGTGCAGACTTACCAACCGCCGATTGACCAGCAAAACAGCAAAGGCTTTTTTTCATTATTTTTTTTAATTCATCTATTCCCTCACCGGTTATTGCATTTGTAAAAAATATACCATTTACCGCATCTTTGTATGCAAATTTTACATATTTTACAAGTTTTTCGCTTATATCCATCTTATTCACAACAATAATTGGTTCTATTCCAAAACCAAGTGAAAATAATATTAGTTTGTCCACTATCATAAAATCTGGCTCCGGAACGGCAGATATAACTATTATAAGTTTATCAATATTTGCTATTGGAGGCCTAATTAAACTATTTTTTCTAGCAAGCACATTTGTTATATTTTTTTCTTCACTAATAAACTCAACCCTATCTCCAACCAAAATGCCAGCCTCTTTTAGATTACCTTTTGCCGTGCATACATACTCTGTATTATCGGACATAATCCAAAACTTATCTGCTAGAATTTTATAAACTAAACCAATCATGTATCACCTCGCAGAATCTTATTTCTGAGCTGACCACATGCGCCCTCTATATCTGAACCCATAGTTCTTCTAACTGTGGCAGAAATACCACCCGAGATTAGCCTATCCATAAAAGCATATGCTTTTTTGCGATTTGTACCAATTAAGCTTCTTTCTTTTACATCATTTAAAGGTATTAAATTAACATGGCAAGCAAACCCTTTTAATAGCTTAATTAACTCATCGGCAGAATCTAGTGAATCGTTTACCCCACTTACAAGCGAATACTCAAACACAATTCTACGTTTGGTTTTGTTAAAATAATACTTTATTGCTTCCAAAATTTCTTTAATACTATATCTGTTTGCTATTGGCATCATGCTTTTTCTAATATCATCATTTGGAGCATGTAGCGAAATTGTTAGTGTGATGCCCAAGTTTTCATCTGCTAGTTGTTTGATTTTATCACAAAGTCCACATGTAGAAAGAGAAATGTTTCTTTGAGAAATATTTATTCCATCATCATTTGAAACAAGTTTTAAAAATTTTAAAACATTGTCGTAATTATCTAGTGGCTCTCCACTTCCCATAAGAACAATGTTGGTCACCTTTCTATTTTTAAGGTCGCCTTTATTTTCTCGATTAACAAACAAAACCTGAGCAAGTATTTCGCCAGCTGTTAAATTCCTAATAAGTCCACCGAGTGTGCTAGCGCAAAACTTACACCCCATACGGCAACCAACCTGAGTGGAAACACACAATGTATTGCCATAATTATAACTTAAAAGCACCCCCTCTATTAAATTACCATCACTAAGTTTATATACATATTTTATTGTGCCATCTTTACCAACTAATTTTGTATGTATGGATAATGGATAATCGCAGAACTTTTGTAAGAGTTTTTGTTTTAAATCATTGGAAATGTTTGATATTTCTGAAATGCTCTTACCTTGATATAACCCTTCATATATTTGTTTTGCTCTAAATTTTGGCTCACCCATTTCGGTTAAAATACATTCTAGTTCGTCATAAGAATAATCTAATAAACTATTCATTGCACACACTTCCTAATGCAATTTTTTTACCATTTAAATAACTTTTTGCCAACATTCTTTTTGAATTTGGTGCTGTAATTTCTATTATTTCAACAGCACCATTATTTGTTTTAATTACTAAACCCTTTTTGTTATCTGCAAAAATAATAGTTCCATTTTTTTCCGTGCCGACGTAATTAACACATTTTGCACAAAAAACCTTATAAGGCTCTCCATTTATTTCAAAAAATGCAACTGGATTTGGATTTAGTCCTCTAACAAGGTTAACAATTTGATTGCTATTATTATTAAAATCTATTTTAGTATCTTCTTTTTTAATCATTTTTGTAAATGTTGCCTGCTCGGAGTTTTGAGGCGAAAACACTGCTTTATTTTGCTCAATTAAATCCAATGCTTTAACACATAGTTTTGCACCCAAAATTGATAATTTTTCACTAAGTGTTCCGTATGTGTCATCTTCTAATAAATCAATTTGCTCTGACAAAATGATATCACCGGTATCAATCCCTGCTTCGGTTTTCATTATTGTAATTCCTGTTTTTTTATCTCCGTTTATTATAGCAGTTTGAATTGGAGTTGCACCCCTATATTTTGGTAAGAGTGACCCATGAACATTTATTATGCCATGAGGGCAAATGTCTATTATTTCTTGACTAAGTATTTGACCATAAGCAGCAGTCACCATAATATCGGCATTTAACTCTTTAAGAGTTTGTACACCATCTATTCTTATTTTATTAAATTGAAAAACCGGTATGCCAAGTTGCTGTGTCATTATCTTTGCTGGACAAGCGGTCATTTTGTTTCCCCTGCCAGATGGCCTATCAGGCTGACAAACAACTGCCAATACCTTATGTTTACTATTTACTATTTCATTTAAAACAGGAACAGAGAATTCTGGTGTTCCCAAAAAAATAACCTTCATTTTTCCTCACATCTTTAATCGATTGCTTTATCTATAAACAATACTCCATTTAAGTGGTCGATTTCGTGGCATATGCATCTTGCCAACCATTTTTCACCAGTTATTACAACATCATATCCATATCTATCTTGCGCCTTAACCGTCACCTTCATTGGCCTTTCTACTTTTTTATTTATTTTGCCACAACTAAGACAACCCTCTGCCTCGATATCACTGCCCTCTGCTTCTATAATCTCTGGATTAACTAATTCTAAATACATATTGTTTACTTCCATTACGACTATTCGTTTTAATATGCCAACCTGAGGTGCAGCAAGTCCCATACCGTTGTATTCATACATAGTTTCTTTCATATCATCTAAAATTTCATGTAAACTATCGTCAAATTTTGTGACAGTTTTACTCTTTTTTCTTAAAAGTTCGTCACCCATTTTTACTATTTTTCTTATTGCCATAGATTTTTCCTTTTTTTTAAATTAGTATATAATATTTATTATTATTTAGCAAGTCAATAAAACAAACAAAAACAAATACAAGGCATCATTTTATAAGCAATGCCATTAAAACTGTTTTATTAAAAGTTTTATAAAAAACAAACAATTAACTTAAACTTGCCGGATTTATTTCCACAAAAAAGCTAACTTTTGGATTTTGAATACGGTCACAAGCCTCATATATTTTATCTATTATTTCTCTCGCATTATCTTGTTTGAGTCTTATTAAAATTTGGTACCTATATTTATTTTGAATTCTACCGATTGGTGACTTCATTGCATCAAAATATACAAAATCCTCTTTATAATCATTAGACAAATTTAAAATCTCATTATAATTTGCTTTAATAATTTCTTTTACTAATTGTTCATTTTCGCCAGAATATAACAACCGAATAATTGTTGTAAATGGCGGGAATTTTGCCGTTTCTCTTAAATTTATTTCCTTACTATAAAAACCCTTATAGTTATAATTTGCAATAAACTTATATGCATAATGTCTTGGAGCATAAGTTTGAAGAATAACCTTGCCCTCTGCCTCATTTCTTCCTGCTCTGCCTGCCATTTGAGTAATTAGCGAAAACGTGCGTTCAACGCTTTTAAAATCGGATTGATAAAGGCTTTGGTCGGCATCTATAATTCCGACAACTGTCACATCTTTAAAATCATGACCTTTTGCTATCATCTGTGTACCTACAAGCACTGCTGGCTTAGAATTTGAAAACTCCTCTAATATTTTTTGATGGCCATTTTTAACACTTGTTGTATCGTTATCCATTCTTAAAACTTTAACATTTGGATACAGTCTATGCAGTTCTTCTACTATTTTTTGTGTACCAACAGCCCCTTGCCTAATTCTAGTACTTTTACAATTTGGACAGATTGTTAAAGCATTAAATCTTTTACCGCAATAATGACATTTAAGTTTATCTTCATCTTTGTGATATACTAAGCTAACATCACAATCTGTACACTTTGCAATATAGCCACAATCAATACACCTCATAAAAGATGAAAACCCCCTACGGTTTATAAACAGCATTGCTTGATTATTGTTGGCAAAACAATTATCTAATTCATACATAAGTGTTCTAGAAAAAGGACAACTATTGCCTGCCCTTATTTCACCAAGCATATCAACTATTTGAATTTTAGGCATTTCTTTTCCATTTATTCTAACAGGCATTTCTATTAAATTATACTCACCTTTTTCGGCTTTATTAAAACTCTCTAAACTTGGAGTTGCGCTGCCAAGAACAAGTGGACAATGATTATAATTTTTTCTAAACTCGGCTATGTCTTTTGTAAAATATCTTGGATTTGATTCGCTATTATAACTTTGTTCGTGTTCTTCATCAATAATTATTATACCAACATTTGTTAATGGCGCAAAGATTGCTGACCTTGCACCAACAACAATTCTTGCACGACCAAGACGAATTCGCTTCCATTCATCAAATCTTTCGCCAGCAGATAATCCGCTATGAAGTATGGCAACATCTTCCTTAAACCTTGCCTTAAAGTTTGATAAAACCTGTGGGGTTAGTGATATGTCGGGAACAAGCATGATTGCCGTTTTATTATTTTTAATAACATCTTCAATAACACTCATATATACTTCTGTTTTGCCAGAACCCGTGACACCAAAAAGTAGATGAGTTTTTTCGCCACCGGTTAATATTTGTGTGATTGCTCTTTCTTGCAAGTTGGTGTGATTTAATTTTTTATCTTCCTTTATTAAGTACTGTGGAGACCTTGTGTATTCCTCATCTTTTTCTGTTAAAAAACCAAGTTGTAAAAACTTGTTTACAGTGGTAGATGAAAACTTTTCGTTTAAATCTGATTTGTAATACTTTTTATTATTATCTAAAAAATTTAGTAATTCTATTTGATTTTTTGCATTTTTTCTTAATGTTTTTATAATTTCTTGTTTATTTCCAACAAACTCAACAACTTTTTTGCTTAAACTTTTAACCTTGCCCGTACGCATTTCTGCTGGTAAAAACAACCTTAGTGCATCTATGTACTTTAAATGATAGTGCTTAATCATAAAATGAAGAAGTTCTATCATTTCTTCTGTCACGCATGCAAAATCATCTATAACCGAAATTATATTTTTAATTTTAGATTTATCGTACGTTGTGTCTTCTTTTAAACGCACAACAAAACCCTCAATGTTGAATTTGCCAAAAGGCACATACACCCTTTGACCCGCGACAACATTAAGGTCTCCTGTATTATAATCAAAAATTTTATCTACACTTGCATTAGATAAATCTACTATTACTTCTGCAAACATCTTTATCCTTTTGTATTTTTTAGATTATAACTCTATCTTCGTTTAAGTATTTTAATTTCTTTTTTATTTTTATTGGCTTTTTATTAAATAATTTTATTATTTCAGGCATAACATCTATGGTTGCTTTATACCCCTCTTCAATCATGTCCAAATAGCCTTCTTTTTTGGTGTTTTTAAATCTTTTAGTTTCTGGCTTAACAATAACATCGGAATATAAATAGCCTTTAACAACATTGCCTTTCATTAGTATTCTTATTGTGCAACTAAGGACATCTATAAGTTTTGTGCTTTCTGTACCATAATTTCTGGACTTATTAACATCTACCGAAACAACATAATCACACCCCATAAGCTTTGGAACATCAGCTGGAAGTGTATTTTGTAATCCGCCGTCACAAAGATGCCTGCCATTAAACTCAACTGGCTGAAAAATACCCGGAACACAACAACTACCAGCACAAGCCTTTGCCAAATTGCCTTTGGTTATTACACATTCGTCTGTGGATATAATATCAACAGCAACAGCAGAAAATGGGGTTGGTAAATCTTCTATGTTTATATCTCCCAAATTATCTTTAAAAATTTTTTCTAATCCATCACTTTTTGATGGAACAAAAACAAACTTTGAAGTACGAATATCTTTAACATCCATATCTTTACATACTTGAAAAATCTCATCATAACTCTTACCCGCTGCCAAAAAAGCACCAACTATGCTACCCGCACTCGTGCCACATATATAATCAAATTTTAAACCATATTCTTCAAACGCCTTAACTGCACCAACATGCGCAAAACCACGAGCCCCACCACCACTAAGTGCAAGACCAATTTTTACCTTTTTGTTTCTGCCTTTAAATAGCATATGAGAATTGTTAATAATTTTTTTTGCTCTACCAAACATAATTTCCTCTTGAAATATATTTTAATGTCTTACTTACTTTAGTATACCAAAAAACATATATATAATCAAATAAGTTCCCAGAAATTTCCGGAAACTTAAATTGAATATATAATATATTTTTATACTAACATACAAAACTTAACGCTATTTTTTAGTCTTGTGGGCAATCCTTTATTGTTAATTGAATACGCTTTTTTTGTACGTCTACCGAAAGCACTTTGACATTTAATTGCTCACCAACAGTTAAAACTTCTGATGGATGCTTTATATATTTATTTGA
>JAGCEE010000326.1 GCA_017650795.1 Clostridia bacterium
GTTGCCAAAATTTAAAAAACCACCATGTAATATTTTAAATAAATGCCTCATAAATTACTTTAACACATGGAGGTCTTTTAATGGAAAAAAATTACAGCACAATGCTTATGGCAAAAAAACAAACCATGCCCCTAGGGCAAATGTTGGTTGAAAGCAATATTTCGACCGATTATGAAATATCAAAAATCTTGTCGATTGACACAAGAGTTTCTTTGCCACTTGATACTTATTCAAGCATAAAAGAAGGGCAGGTTATTGGCAAGTTAGTTTTAAATATAATATATATAGATGCGGAGGGCAACATAAACTCCGAAAATCACACAAGCCCTATATCTTACAAACTAGAAAACGATAACTTAGACAAAGTACAAAATATAATAACAAAAGCGTATGTATCCGATAATGATATCTTTGCAAAAAGTGGAAAAGATTTAAAAATTACAACAACAATAAGTTTTGAAAACACTCTAATTACTAATGGCGAGCAACAATACCTATCGGATTGCGGAAGCAATACATTTACAAAACTTTCTGAGGTTGAAGGTTTGTCCTACTCAAAAAATACCTGCGAAAGATTTGAAGAGGAATTAGAGGTGGCAATAAAAGGTGGTGTTAAAAAAATATTAAATACAACCACTCAACTTGATATAAAAAACATCTCTGCCGGAACAAACTTTGTTGCAGTTGAGGGCGAATTAGTTGCAAATATACTATTTGTTGGTAATGAAGAACCAAACGAGCTACAAAGTATTGTAATAAATAAAGAATTTAAGCAAGAATTTGATTCCGAGGGCATAACCTCGCAAACACTATTTGACTTTATGCCATATGTTATTTATGACGAAGTGACAACCAACATTGATGGCGATGATGACAATCAAAGTATAAACATAAAAGTACCAATACTAATGTGTTTCGATTTTTATGAAAAAACAAGTTATATGAGCATTGTAGACATGTATTCAACCAAAGACTTAATAGATATCACAAAGGAAAACATTGCAGGAAGCAGATTTTTTACACCATTTGTCATTGAGGGAAAGATTGAGGGAAGTGTAATTATTTCCGAAGATAATCCAAGAGTAGATAAATATCTTTGCACAACAAATATAAACGCAACACCAACCAACGTTTATGTTAAAGACGGCACATTATATATAGAAGGCATAACAACTGCAAATGTATTATATTTGAATGACGAAACCGATGGCATACTTTCTGTGGAAATAGAAATACCTTTTGTTGTTTCCGGCGAGTGTGAATTATCCAACGATGCAAATATAATAACCCATATTTGTTTAGAAAACACAGATGTAATGGTTAAACGTGGTAAAGAAATATTTTTAGATGCAAAGCTTAAAGCACTAATAACTGCAAGTGAGGATTATAACTTTGAGACAATAACAAATGTAGATGTTGTTGGGGAACTCGCACCAAAAGACACTTCACTCGAAATATACTTTGGTAAAAACGGAGAAAGCGTTTGGGATATCGCTAAAAATTTAAAAATTCCTAGTGAACTTATTTTGGCTCAAAACCCCGACCTTTCTGACCCTCTAGAAAAAGATGCAAAAATTGCAATTTATTATCAAAAGACAAGAGAATAATATTTTTTAATATTTTTAAATCAAGGTGGTTTCACATAAAAATATGTGTGCCACCTTTTAATATGCAATGCAACACAAAAAAACATTAAAATATTATGCAAAACAAACATTTGTAACCATTCTACAAAAAATAAAAAAAATAAAAAAATACTAAAAAATGTTTTGCATTAAAAAAAATATGTGATAATATACTTATGTAATTTACTTTGGCAGAATAAAAAAAATAATTTCTGCAAAAGATAAAATTAGTAATTTGGAGGTTTTTTATGAATTCACTTTTTGCGAAAGTTGCCACCATGAAGCTAGAAGGAAATGTTTCCGAGAAATTTCAATGGGTTTACAAAATAAAAAACGTTATAGATTCTATTTTATGGCCACTACTTATCGTTGTTGCCGCAGCTGGAACAATTTATGCGGTTGTTCTTGGCGTAAACATGGCTAGGGCAGATTCTACCGAAAAGAGAGAAGAGGCAAAAAAGAGAGTTATAAATGTTTTAATTGGTATGGCAATTATTATTGGACTTTTACTATTGTTTAAACTATTTACTGGCCCAATCCTTGACGCATTCGTTGATGAAGATGGCGGTGTTAAGGATATAGACTAATAATAACAATTATATAAATATACCCTCGGCAAAATGCCGAGGGTTTTATAATGGCATAGTATTTTATTTACTTAAATTTTTAATAATGTTTTAGTGAAAAAAACAGTGGAATACCACTGATTTTTTATATGTGATTATTTTAATAAAACTCGCCAATCTTTACACCCTTTTGTGCTCTTGCCTGTTCTATCTTTTCTGCAAGCATATTCCTAATTTTATATGGTTCTTTAATATTATAAAGAGTTATTACTGGTGTTGTTATATCTTTGGAAAAAAGCGTTATTGAACCAACCCCAAATATTTTTTGACCAAGCGATTGAAAACTCTGTATATCATATATTCTAAACAAGTTTACCTCATCTATTGTGGTAGAAAGTATGCCGGTTTTAATGAACAACTTTGTCCACTCACTATTTTCAACCAAACTATATCTGGTAAAAGAAATAGGCATTCCTAAAATTCTTTTTTTATCCGTCCAAATAGTTTTAGAACCTTCACCGAAATGATTTTTGTCCATATTTCCTCCAATACTTTTTTAGTAAAAAATATAAAGTTTTAAAAATCTATGTATACATCATAATTGATATGCTTGTTTTTGTCAATTTATTTGCCATTTTATTTGTTAGTTATTTTTTTTTGTGGTATCATAAATATATGAAAAATAAAGCATTGTCCATTTTTGGATTCTTTTTTAAGGTTTTAAATATACTAATCGCCTTAGCATCTTTGGCTGGGCTAACTTTAATTGTGCTAAACGAGTTTGAATTGCCAATAGATTTTGAGCCATTAAAATATGTTTATGTTGTAATGTATGAATTATTACTCCCTTTTATTTACATGCTTTTTGGAAATATTGCCACCTTAACAATAAATAATATTGTATCGGTCGGCGTATGTACAAGTGTGGCTCTACTATTATTATCAATTGTTGCATTTAGAGATACATCTAAGGCAACAGGCTATATAAGTTATCCAAACAAAAAAGTATCTTACATTTGGGTTGGCATATATTCTTTTGTTTTATGTGTTCTTTTTGGATTTAGTTTAATTCTTACCGGTGTTGAATACACAAAAATATCCACCTTTTTAGCAGAAAACTCCGCTAGTGAAATTACAACAATTGTAATCATTATAAAGGCAATTACACTTTCATCTCTTGCAATTCTAATATCACTAGCAATGTTAATTGCACTTATTGCAAATAGATCCAAAGGGCAAAAACGAGTAAAGGACGCAAAAAAAGGATTGTCTTTCTACTCAAAAGAATATGAAGAAAAGGCTCAAGAAAGCAAAATGCTAAACAAAAATACTGATCCTGATGAATTAGCCCATAGCAAGGAGGCGGCCGAATCCAATCCTAAGGCGCAAAATCTTATAAATAGAATTATGGAATTAAACAAATCGCTCGAAAACGGAGAAATAACCGATGTTGAATATACACGATTAAGACAGATAGCCATTAGGAGATATAGAAAATGAAAAGGTTTTTTAAAGAATTTAAAGACTTTATAAATAGAGGCAACATAATAGATTTATCGGTTGCAGTAATTGTTGGTAGCGCATTCTCTGCAATAGTGACATCGCTAACTAATAAAATAATAATGCCACTAATAAATCTTTTGCTTGCAGGCGAGGGTGGGCTAGAATCCGCATACACAATGTTAAAGCCTGCATACACAGTTGAAGGCGACCCAACTTCCGGTATAGATTTAGCAAAAAGCATATATATAGATTGGGGTGCATTTATAACTGCAATAATAAACTTTCTTTTAATATCACTTGTAATCTTTATAATTATTAGAGTAATAAACGCTTCGGCAAAAAAGTTTAAAGAAATAAATAATGCCATAAAGAAAGAAATAAAATTACAAGTTTTGGCAGAAAAGAAGCAGGTTTTGACACAATGTAAAAAAGACGGCAAAAAGTTTAAAGTTGCATGGGCAGAGCATCTTGCAAAAAAGAAAGAGATAGAAGATGAAAAGGCAAGGCTAGATGCCGAAGCCAAAGCA
>JAGCEE010000327.1 GCA_017650795.1 Clostridia bacterium
ATGGATGGACATAGGAACGCCAGAAAACCTTTTGATTGCATCTAACTATATACATGATTATCAGGCAAAAAATAATACTATTATTGCCTGCCTAGAAGAAATATCATATCGTAATAATTACATTTCGTTTGAGAATTTGCAAAAGCTTGGCTCAAACAATAGTGAATATAAAAGATATGTTTTATCTATTAAGGAGAACAAATGAAGATATTAGTCACAGGCGCTATGGGATTTATTGGAACAAATTTTTTAAAGTATATGCAAGCCAAGTATCCAGATTATGAATTTGTGGGAATAGACAATTTATCCGTAGAAGATAGCAAGAATAATTTAAACTGTTTTAATGGTTATAAAAATTATAAATTTGTAAAAGAAGACATTACGAACGAAAAAAATATAAACAAAATTTTTAAAAAAGAAAAATTTGATATGGTGGTTAATTTTGCAGCAGAAGTTGCTGTAGATTACTCAATAGAAAATCCAAATATTTTTCTAAAAACAAACATTATAGGAACGGCAATTTTAATGAATGCTTGCTTAAAGTATAATGTTAAAAGATTTCATCAAATTTCAACTGATGAGGTTTATGGTGATTTGCCGGTTGATTCTACATTAAAATTTGACGAAAACGCTATTTTAAAGCCATCTAATCCATATTCTGCAAGTAAAGCTGGCGCAGATTTATTGGTTCTTTCTTATTGTCGAACGTATGGCTTAAATGCAACTATTTCAAGATGTACAAACAATTATGGGCCTCATCAATCATATAGGGCGTTAATTCCTTTAACAATTAAAAACTGCATGCAAAATAAAACAATCCCAATATTTGGAGATGGCAAATATGTAAGAGATTGGATATATGTGCTTGACCACATTAAAGCGATTGATTTAATCCTTCACCAAGGAAGTATTGGGCAAATATATAATGTTTCAGGCAACTGTAAGAAGAATAATCTATATGTTGTTAATAAGATTATAAGACAAATGGATAAAGACAAGGGTTTAATTAGTTTTGTTAAGGATAGACCAGGTCACGATGCCATGTATTCTATAAATTCACGCAAAATTGAAAAAGAATTAAAATGGAAAAGGGAATACTCTTTTGAAGACGGAATAGCAGAAACTATTAAATGGTATGTTGATAAATTAGAATAAGCACATAACAAAACAATTTTACTTGTTCATATTATTTTTGCGCAAATAATAAAAGACACCGGCATTTGCTCGTGTTTTTTTGTGCTTAAAAAAAGTTGCCCCAAAGGACAACAATTTTTTTTGGTGCGGACAAGAGGACTTGAACCCCCACTCTTTCGAACTAGATCCTAAGTCTAGCGCGTCTGCCAGTTCCGCCATGTCCGCAAATATTGTATTTTGCTATAAAAATAAGACTTAAATTCGTCTTATAGTTTTAGTAATGGTGGCTCACGCGGGGCTCGAACCCGCGACCCCTTGATTAAAAGTCAAGTGCTCTACCAACTGAGCTAGTGAACCACACAATGTTTGCCGCTTTTTAAACGACTTTGAGATTTTAGCATAAACATGTATGTATGTCAACAATATTTTTCAAAATATTCAACATTATTAACAATAATTTGTACTTAAAGATTGTTTTTTTTATGAAATCATTTATCTTGTTTGTGATAAGTATGTATTATTTGACAATCAATATTAAAAATACTATCATTTATGTGCGTGGAGGTTTAAAAATGTTAAAAGTATGTAAAAAGTGTGGAGCAATGGTAGATGTTATTAAAGATTGCACTTGTGATAATTGTGGAATAAGGTGCTGTGGTGAACAAATGGCCGAAATTGTGGTCAATTCAATAGATGCATCAGTAGAAAAGCATAAGCCTGTTTACGAAATCGTGGGGGAATATATTGTTGCAAATGTTCCTCATGTTATGGAAGATGAACATTACATTGATTTTATTGGAATAGTATCAAACAGAGTTAATGCAAAAAAATATTTTAAGGCTGGAGAAGTTCCAAAAGCCATTTTCCCATACATTAAGGGTAGTAAAATAGTCGCATATTGCAACAAACATGGTCTTTGGGAAACAGAAGTTTTGTAATTGTTTAAAAGTCAATCAAAAATTTTCGTGATTGACTTTTTTAATATTTTGTTATACAATATTGTCAGTAATAAATAAGGAGTTTAATTATGATGAAAACACCAAAAAGATGTGGCAGGATGTACATAATGTTTGATGAAAACAGTGTGCCACTTTACGGATTTAAAGTAGAAAAGGCATATGATTGCTGCTATTTAAAAGATTTTGTTTTAATGACAGATAAAAAAGTAGATAAAATCGTTTTGCCAAAAGTGGTTGAAAGTAGACAATACGACAATAATATGAGTGATAGTAAAAAGTTTGATTATGCAAAGGGTGCATTAAGAATAAAATCTAATTGTTTTAAAGGTATAAAGGAAGCCAAAATTTACGTTCCTTTTGATAATTCTATTATGATGTATTATGGTGCTTTTGATGATGAAGCAAAAATAAATTTTGTGACAAAGAGTAATTTAACATTGTTAAATGTTTATCGTAGATATGATGCTGGTTGGGATTATGATGAAGAAACTTGGACAATAATTGGCGATAAAAATTTAGCAGATAAGGATTTTGGTAACAATAGTGATTGTATGTGGGTTGTAGAACTAGACAAAGAAAACAAAAAGTATTTAGTTGATTATGGTATTAGGCACTTTAAAGAAGCTGGCAACGAAAAACAATAATAAGTATTAGACAAATTCAATTTAAAAAAATCATTATAAATAAAAAATCGCATTGCATTTTAGCAGTGCGTTTTTTATGCTTATTGTGGTGCCAATATGGTAGTTTACATAGAAGATTGTCTAATAGAAAATTTTTTTGTGACTCTGCTTCTTCTTATCACCATAAGGAGGCTTTTTAAAGATGATGCATCAAACCTTAAACTAGCGATTGTGTCTTTGTTTGGTTCGGTTATCTCTGTTTTATATCCCATTTTGCAACTACAAGGGATACTCTTAGTTTTATTCAAAATCTTTATTGGTGCAATTATTGTTTGCATGGCATTTATTAGAAAGAGTATTCTTCCAAAGTGCTTTACATTTATATTTTTAACGGCGCTTTATGGTGGAATAAATATTCTTGTTTATGGCATGGCTTATGGAACTTTGCAAATAGACGATAATTTTCCAACTGTTATTATTCTAATCATGTTGTTTGCTACATATTATTTTTGCATTAGCCTTATAAAACTCTTAGAAAGAAAAAAGTGGGTGGTAAATTTTGTATATCACATAGAAATAGAAAATGATGGAGTAATAATAGAAGATGATGCATTTTTAGATAGTGGAAATATGATGAAAGACGGCAAAGACGGAGCAC
>JAGCEE010000328.1 GCA_017650795.1 Clostridia bacterium
TGCCTATATGGGTGAATACCTCTTGCAAGCCAAACTGTTTCTACTGCTCCACATTCGGTTTTGCCACTTCTATTTCCACCAAACACCCACCTATTTTTTTTGTTGCACATATGAAATGCTAATTGTTTTAGGTGTTTTATTTTGCCTGTGTTATAGCCTGCTAATTTGCCACATATTTCCATCTTTGATTTTTTATCTTTAAGCATATCTAGTTTTTTTAATATTTCTGTTTTTTTCATTTTTGTTATTTTTCCACCTTTTATTCGCTATTTTTTCAAAAATGTATAAATAAAGATAGCATCATGAGTGTTAAACTTAAACGCATGAAGCTATCTATAAAAATATTGTTTTTAACGATTTTGATTATGCTTTTTTGCCAAAACTCTTTTAGCGCATTTGCAAGTCAAGAAAGCCTAACGTATTATGCAAGGGTTATGGAAAACGGTGTTGCTTTTTATCAATCGCCTACTGATGACGATGTTATCTTTGTTTTGCCAAAATCATATTTTGTGGAACTACTAAATACAAGTGGCGACTATTATTATGCCAGATACATAGATATTTTGGGCTATGTAAAAAAAGATGAAGTAAAAGCAGTTGTTGGCACGCCAAGCTCGCCTTTTTTAAAAAATATTTCTTTTAGAGTTTTTGTTCCTAGTGGTGCAAATCTTCGTTCTAGTCCAAAGAACAGTGGTGCAAACAATTTAATATGCTCCATACCTTTTTTAGACTCTAATATTTCGTACTATGGCGAAATAGAGGGCGAAGAGTCTATTTCTAAAAAAGGAACAACATGGTACTATTGCAAATATTACAACAACAATTCTTTATATGTTGGATATGTATATGCACCACTATGTGATTGCGTAGATACAATAACCGAAAACACCGAAGAATTGGAGTATATGCAAGGCGAGCTATCGTTTTCTTTAACCTCTGTTCAAACAAGCACCGACCCAATGACCGGAATGTCTCAAACAGCGCAAACGCTTATTATTGTTGCAATAAGCCTGCCTTGTTTGCTTTTTATTTACTTATTATTTAAACCAACAATGATTGCAGAAACAAAATCCGAAAGTGGCACCAAAACAAAAAGACAAAAGAAAAAAATATCAAGACTAAAAAAGTCGGATTATTTTGAGTTTAATGATGATGATTTAAACTAAAAATCATTATGCCAACTTAATATTTTTTGCACCCAAATATGTATCGTACTTATATTTTTTTTCGTAAGCGCCATTGTTGCAATTTTCTGCAAACATTGGCGCTTTGTTGTTATTTTCCTTTGCTTGTAATTTTTTAAAAATACAGCCAATAAAACTATCACAAAAAAATTTTATTTCCATTTTTTCTTTATTAAAGCCAAATTCTTCCATTTTTATTGCCACATCAATAAATGCTTTGTTAATTTTTCTAAACATAGTTCGTTCTGATATCTTTAACACACTTGTTATCTGCTCATTTTTAAGACACTGAATATATTTAAAAATCAAAACCTTGCTTAATTTTTCACTTATTGAAGACAATATTTTTTCAACCAAAACTTTTATGTTAATGTAATCTAATTTTCTTTGAGATAAATCAATAATTTCTCTTGAAACATTGTGCACAGAATTTACTTTTTCAAAAAAACTTGTTTGATAAAAAGAATTATTAGCAATTTGTTTTATCTGTTTATCCAAAGCTCCGCACATTCTTTCTAAATACCTATAAGACAGAATAATGCTCTTTGCCCAATAAATTTTTTCCTTATTCATTAAAATCTCCCCCAATTATTATGTTTTATAGTACAACCCAATTTTTAAATAATACTTATTTTTATTTTTGATTTTTTGCAAAAAACAAATTTAAAAGAAAAATACAAATACCTCCCTTATCTGTATAATTCCAATTACAAGTATTATCTTTTTATCGGCAAGTTTAATAAACAAACAAATGTGAATTGGCACAAGCAACCCCTCTTCTTTATTACCACCTCACAAAATAAGTTTACTTACAAAAACCGACAAAAGTCAACACATTTAAATACTTTTGTACAAATGTATAAATATTTGAATAAATATCGGCATCAAGATTGCAATATAAAACATATGTTCTATTTTAGGCTTAACATTTGCATTTGTCAAGAATAAATAAAACATATGTTCTATAATTTATTAATTTATGCGTATGGATTATCGATTGGTTCTTTTTTGTCCTCCTTTTCGTCCACAACAAGTACTTCGGTTGTAAGCAATGCCCCAGCCACACTGGAAGCATTAAACAATGCAGTTCTTGCAACTTTGGTTGGGTCTATTATTCCGCCGTCTACCATGTTTTTAAACTCGTCTGATAGCGCATCGTATCCGTAATCGTTTTCGTCTATATGAGCATAAAGGTTTTTAAGTATTTCTTCACCATTTTTACCACAATTTTTTGCTATTTGTAAGATTGGTGATTCTATTGCTTTTAAAACTATTTCGGCACCTAATTTTTCGTCACCCGAAAGGTACTTAATTTTTTCTTTTAAAGCTGGGGTTGTTTTAATATATGCCGTTCCACCACCGGCAATAATACCCTCGGCACTTGCAGCCCTTGTGGCAGACAAAGCATCTTCTATTCTGAGTTTTTTCTCTTTCATTTCAACTTCGGTTGGTGCGCCAACTTTAATAACTGCAACGCCACCAGCAAGTTTTGCAAGCCTTTCGGTTAATTTTTCTTTTTCGTACTCGCTTTTTTCTTGCGATAGTTGAGTTCTTATACTATTTATTCGGCTATCTATTTGGTCCTTGCTACCTGCGCCCTCTACTATAGTGGTATTGTCCTTTGTAATTTCAACTCTTTTTGCTCTACCGAGCATATCTAGTGTTATTGTTTTTAAGTCCACGCCCATTTCGTCACTTATATATGTTCCACCGCTTATTATGGCTATATCGCCAAGCAAAGCTTTTCTTCTATCACCAAAACTTGGTGCTTTTACGGCAACACAATTAAATGTGCCTCGCATTTTGTTTAGTATTAGTGTTGCAAGTGCTTCGCCCTCAACATCATCGGCAATAATAAGCAGTTTATCGCCCGTTTTTACTATTTGTTCCAATATTGGAAGCAATTCTTGAATACTAGATATTTTTTTATCGGTTATTAGTATATATGGATTGTCTAACTCGGCAATCATTTTATCGGTGTTTGTGCACATATAGGCAGATAAATAACCTCTATCAAATTGCATGCCCTGAGCAACCGAAAGTTCGGTTGTTAGTGTTTGGCTTTCTTCTAGGGTTATAACACCGTCTTTTCCAACTTTTTCCATTGCAGTTGCAATTAGTTTTCCAACATCTTCATCTCCTGCCGATATACTTGCAACTTGCGCAATTTCTTTTGAACTGCTAACCGGAATAGAAATCTCGGAAAGTTTTTCACAAACAATGTTTGTTGCTTGCTCTATACCTTTTCTTAATATTATTGGATTAGAGCCATTATCTAAACATTTTAAGCCTTCGTTTATTATTGCCTGAGCAAGCACGCTTGCCGTTGTTGTTCCATCACCTGCAACATCGTTGGTTTTTATGCTAACCTCTTTAACTAATTCGGCTCCCATGTTTTCAAAAGCGTCAGCAAGTTCTATTTCTTTGGCTATTGTCACACCGTCATTTGTAATTAGTGGAGTGGCAAGTTTTTTTTCTAAAACAACATTTCTCCCTTTTGGTCCAAGTGTTATTTTTACTGCATCAACAAGAGCATCAACGCCCGACTTTAATGCACACCTTGCCTCTTTTCCAAATTTTAATTGTTTAGCCATTATTGTCCTCCTTTATTACTGCCAAAATATCTGTTTGTTTAATTATTAGTAAATCTTCGTTATTATACTTAAACTCGGTTCCTGCAAATTTGGAAAACAGCACCCTATCACCCTTGCAGACCTGCATTACAACATCTTTGCCGTCTATATTTCCACCCTCGCCAACAGCAACAACGGTTGCAATTTGTGATTTTTCTCTGCTCATGTCTGGAAGAAATATGCCACCAACATTTGTGGTCTGCTCTTTTTCAATCTTTAATACAACTCTGTCAAAAAGTGGTTTTATGTTCATTTTTTACTCCTTTATTTTTGATTTTAACACATTTTAATATTATTTAATAGCAAAATTTTAATTTTATTGACTTGTATTTTTTATTTGTTTTACAGGCAACCTTTTGCTATTCGTGAATAATCTACACTAAAAGTATTAAAACTCAATACTTTAATGACAAAATATTTAAAATATTACAAAAAACGACAAAATGGAAACAAATACCAAATACACAACAAATGGCATTAGTGAATGTTTTGATACAAACTTTAGCATAAACCTTGCACTAAATATTCCAACAAGCGTGGCAATCAAAAAACCAACCAGCAAGTCGTACCAATTAAAAGATAAAGCCATGCCACTTGAATAAAAATCATAAATTTCAAAAACAAGACTGGCAAGTATTATTGGAATACTCATTAAAAACGAAAACCTTGCAACATCTTCTCTGTTTTCTTTTGCAATAAGCCCACCACAGATAGTAAAACCACTCCTAGATATTCCCGGGAGCACTGCCACGCCTTGCATAATGCCCATAATAATTGCTGTTTTATAACCAATGTTTATTTGACTAGCACTTAAATCTATTTTTGGATCATTTTTGTAATAATGATTTTGTTGAGTTGGCAATGTACTACTTATTGTGTTTTTGTTGCCATTTTTATTTAATATTTCGCAAAGAAGAATAACAAATGCAGTTACCATAAAACAAAAAGGAAGGTATTTACCTAAAAATGCATCTTTAAAAATATTTTTAAATACTAAAACGATAATAACTGTTGGTATTGTGGCAACAACAAGTTTTTTTGTAATATTTGAAAATGGATGTTTAAAAAGTCCCAAAACCTCATGTTTTAACACATACACAACCGAAATAAGTGTTGCAACATGCAAAATAACAAAAAGCAACAAAAAATCGCCACTGTTTTGCATAATACTATTTATAAGCACCAAGTGACCACTAGACGAAATTGGTAAAAACTCACATAATCCCTGCACTATTGCAAGTATTATTACAGTAAACATTAAAAAAATCCCCCAAAGATATTTTAGTCATCTTTAAGAGAATTTATGATATTTAAACTAAATAAAACACAACCATAAGCTAATGCTTTACAAAATAAAAATCCAAATATTAACTAATCATTTTTTAAATACATTGCTTCCATGGCATCTCTTAGGCTCGTTTCATAAAATCTAAGTCTTTTTACCTGCCTTAAAACATAGCAAAGACCAATTACCATGGCATTTACCATTTTTATATCATTTTTTGATATGGCATATTTTATGGTGTCCACCATATATGTAATATCCTCTGCAATTTCGTCTTTAACTTTTGCGTATTCGGTATCGCTTTGAATATCTGAGCAAAGTTCGCCTATTACCCTTAAATAATCCTCTGCCTTGCTTGATATTTGTTTTGGCTCTTCGGCTTTTTCGGGTGTTTCGGGCTTTGGTTTAAACTTGTTAGCGCCATCAATATCAAACAAATATGCTATCGCATTTTTAAAAGGAACAATAACTTGCTCGGCAAAGTTTTCAAACTGTGATTTATCGTCATCACTATCAAAATAATCTGCAAGAAGTTGTTTTAAATCTATTTTGTTTTCCTCTATTTCAACAAGCATACAAAAAACAAGTGGTATGATAGATGTTTTGTCCTCTGGCATTTTAAAGTTGCCCTTTTTGGTTGGAAGTTTAACCTTTGCTCTGCCCATCTCTTTTTCGTAATTAAACTCTTTTAAACACTCCGAAATAACCTCGTAAAGTTCTGGGGATTCATTTATTGACTTTAATATATTAGAAACCTTATTGCTAGCAAAAATGAACTTTCCATTTATTAAATCATCACAACTGCTCATAAAAGCACTAATACTTACTAATCCTTTGTTTGAAATCATATTTTCTCCTATTCTTATGTCTATTTTTTGCCCAAAAACAGAATTAAGGCAACCACTAAAATTAAACTATATATTTGTCAAATGTACGCATAAACACAATTACATTTTTTGTATTTGGTGTTTTTAGTTTTTAATTATTCCTTATTATAATTCGTCCGCAATTATTCATTATTATCTATCTAACTTCCGAAAAAGCAGAAGCTTCCATTACAATATTAACCATTTCTTTACCAGCAATTTTTAACCCAACAACATCTCCGACATCAAGCGTCCAAGTTAAATCAATAATTTGGTACATTTTTGTGACTTGGTCCAAAACTAATCTTCCATTTATATACACTTTTTCAATCTTATCATCAACCGCTATTGCTGGATATTTTGCCGCAACTCCCGTGCTAGATATTTCTTTAATATAAACGTCCGTTGTTGTAGTTGCGCCTGTAATAGCATTGTATTCTGCTTTCGCATCCTTTGCCTCTAAAGTCATACCAAGCATTCCTCTGTATGCTTTTTTGTTGTGTGCCGAAGCATTACGCAAAACATTATCTGCAACTCTTTTTGCCACATTACTTGGAATGGCAAATGCAATATTATCTATTGATTCTGATGCAATTTTAGAGTTTACTATTCCAACAACTTCGCCGGCGCTATTAAATAGCCCACCGCCAGAGTTTCCGCCATTTATTGCAGCGTCTATTCTAATGACTCTTGAAGATACTGTTGTTGAATCATCAGCGGCTTTCATTGTTATATGCTCACTGTCAACACTAATAATACCTTTTGTTGCGCTAAGACCATAGCCTTCTGGATTTCCAACAGCAATGGCAGTGTTTCCCATTCTTACGTTATTTGAATCTGCAAAGGTTGCTGCCAATGCATTGCTATTTTTAATTACATCACTTCCTGTTATTTTTAGCACCGCAATATCATATTCCATCGAGCCACCAACAAACTCACATTCTATGGCATAATCGCTATATTCAACAGTTGGGTATGTGCTAGTATCTGGTGCATCCACCTTGTTCCATCCAATAATGCTACCATATAAAAAACATACAATTTTGCTTGCTAATTTATCGGACTTGTCGGTTGAGTTGTTGTATACAACATGGTAGTTGGTCATTATATAGGCATCACCACTCGTTTTATCTATATCTAATATAACGCCCGCACCAGCACCAAGGCTTAAATCTTTTCTTGATTCAATTAGCATTCCCATTATTGAATAGTTTGAACTAACCGTGTATTCAACAAAAATAGAAACGGTAGACATAAGTGCCTTGCTTGTTGCGAGTGTGACTTTTTCTTCTGATGATATGTTTGCAGCTAAATAATCTTGAATAAACTCTAAGATTGTGCCGGTATATCCATTTTGTGTGGCAACCTCATAAATTTCTTCAATAGATAGGTTTTTGCCATCTTTACCATCTTTAATTGTTAGGTTTTCTTTTGTGCCATCACTATACGAAACTGTATATACATTGTATCCACCGACCTCGGTGCTTTTTGATATATCTACCACCGACTTACAAGCACAAAAAACAAACATACATGGAACCAAAATTAAAGCTAATAATAGTTTTTTAAATCTTTTCATAAAACACCCTTTTTATTTTTGCAAATATTAAGCATTTTCAAACATTAAATATTCTATTAACATATATTATAGTTTTTTTCAAAATTTTGCAAATATTTTGAAATATTTATAATATTTTAGGGAAAGATAAAGTAAAAGATAAAAGGAGAAAAACTATGGACGAAAAAGAACTACTTATTTGTATGTATCAAAATACAGGTACTGCTATGCAGAGCATAAATGATTTAATAAAAAAATCAAAAGATGTCACATTTAACAAATTACTAAATGCGCAATACAAAAGATATGAGGATTACAATAACAAACTAGAAGACTATGCCAAGGCAAACAAAATTGAGTTAAAAGAAAACAACTGGTTAGAAAAAGTAAAACTTTGGTCGGGTATTCAAATGGGGACACTTACAGACAATTCCACCCGCCACCTTGCCGAACTTATGCTAACTGGAACGGTTATGGGAACACTTACTTGCTACAAAGCAAGAGTGGACTACAAAAATGCCTCGCCATCTGCACACGAATTATTAGATGCGCTGGAAAATATGGAAGAAGATAATTTTAACGAACTAAAAAAATATTTAAAAGGTTAAAAAATCCGAAGAAAACTTCGGTTTTTTTATGTCTAATTAAAAAGAATGACAAATCTAGTATTAAGCCTCCACACCACATTCTTTATATTCTCGATTAAGTGCAGGGAAAACAAACTCTTTGCCAACAAGGTCTAAATCGTTAATACTATCAATATCTATAAACATTGGTTCGTAGTAATTGGCTTCCGACAATTTTTCTAGTTCCTCTCCGCCAAGATGAGGTGTTTGACTATCCGGTATTTCACAAGCATAGTAGTAGGCATATCCCGACTTTGTTTCCCCTTTGCCAAGATAGCCTAGTATTTTTGCATCTATGCACATTTCTTCTTTTAGTTCACGAACAACCGCCAGCTCTGGCGTTTCGCCATCTTCTATTCCACCACCAGGAACAACATAGTATTCTCGTTTTTCACCATTATCTATTCTTCGCCTAAACATAACAAGCACCTTGCCGTCTCTTATGATAATACCCCTTGCACTATTTCGCATATTCTCCTCCATTTGATTATTATTTACATTGTACCCCAGTTTAAAAATCATGTCAATTTTTTAACAATCAAAACATTGGTGCTATTAAGACAAATTGTACCCAAATAAAGCCACTTAAACATTATATTTTTAAGCAAATACACTATTTTTCTTGGTATTTTAATCAAATTAGAATAAACTAGAATTAGGAGAAACGATATGAATAAAAGCGTATATGAAAAATATGATGATAAAAAAATACAACTTGCAAATGAGTTTTGTGAGGGTTATAAAACTTTTATTACCAATTCAAAAACCGAGCGAGAAGCAATAATCGAAACTGTTAAACTTGCCGAAAAAAATGGATTTAAAAACATAAATACGGTTAAAAAATTAAAAGCTGGCGACAAGATTTATGCAATAAATATGGACAAAGCTGTTGTTTTGGCAGTGATTGGAAAAGAGCCAATAGAAAAAGGACTAAATATTGTTGGCTCGCATATAGATAGCCCTCGCCTAGATTTAAAGCCAACGCCTATTTATGAAGACAGCGAACAGTGCCTATTAGATACTCACTACTACGGTGGAATAAAAAAATATCAATGGACGGCGACACCTCTTGCACTGCACGGAATTGTCGTTAAAAAAGATGGCAATAAAATCAAATTATCTTTGGGAGAAAACGAAGATGACCCAGTGTTTGGAATAACTGATTTACTCCCTCATTTAGATAAAGACAAAAGAAATGAAGTCGTCACCGGCGAAGAACTAAATTTGCTTGTTGGACTTATTCCAGATAAAAAGGCAAAAAAAGAAAAAGTTAAGGAAAATATTCTAAAAATATTAAAGAGTATGAATATAGAAGAAGATGATTTATTCTCTGCCGAAATAGAGTGTGTTCCTGCCGGAAAAGCAAGAGATTTTGGACTAGATAAATCTATGATTATGGCATACGGACAAGACGACAAGGTTTGCGCTTATCCATCGCTTGTTGCACTATTTAATCAAAAAACTCCAAACAAAACTTGCATATGTTTGCTTGTGGATAAAGAAGAAATCGGCTCTGTTGGTGCAACCGGAATGGAAAGTATGTTTTTTGAAAACATTATTGCCGACATTATCTCACTCGCTGGCGATTACTCCGACATAAAGCTACGCCATGCCCTTTCTAATTCTAAAATGCTATCTAGTGATGTGACCGCAGCATTTGACCCTAATCGTCCAAGCCCATTTAACAAAAACACCGATGCCTTTTTAGGCAGAGGTATTGCTTTTTGCAAATATACTGGTTCAAGAGGAAAAAGTGGTGCAAGTGATGCCAACCCAGAGTATATAGCACACCTACGCAAAATATTAGATGAAGAAGATATTAGTTTTCAAGCAACCGAAATGGGAAAAGTTGAAGCCGGTGGCGGTGGCACAATCGCATATATTATGGCAAAGTATGACATGGATGTAATTGATGCCGGAGTTCCTGTTCTTTCTATGCATGCCCCATGGGAAATCACAGCAAAAGTGGACATTTACGAAACATATAGATGCTATGATGCATTTTATAGCAAAATGGATTAAAAACTTTCACAAAATATTTTGTATAATCAAAAAAATCCGTTTCGGCTTTTTTTGTCTTATATTATCTTAAATGAATCTTTATTTATTATTCGCTAATGTTTTCTTTCCCTGACACATCTAAATAATAATGATATCTCTTTTTTATATCCGTTGGATTATTTAAATTTATATAATCATTTATCTCATCAATGTTTTCACAAAAATAATCATACGCATTATATAAAACATCTTCATCATCAAAATCATCGTCATCATATGTTATACTTCCATTACCTATTTTCGCAGAAAACACATTATACTTATGTTCTATTTGCTTCTCGGAATGTACCTCTTGTGGCGATATATTTAAAACCCAGCACATTTCAA
>JAGCEE010000329.1 GCA_017650795.1 Clostridia bacterium
AACCACTATGGAAAGGACAATGAGGGGGGGGCAAGATTACATAATGACTTATAGTTTCCCTTGCACTGACCTTTCACTCGCAGGATTAAGAAAAGGTATGGAAAGAGATAGTGGCACTCGTTCGGGCTTATTATGGCAAGTAGAGAGAATATTGTTAGAGTGCAAAGAAACGGGAATAATGCCACAAGTTCTGCTTATGGAAAATGTCCCTGAAGTATGTGGAGAAAACAACAAGGAAAGTTTTAAGGACTGGTGTATTCAACTTACCAAATTAGGTTATCATAATACAATGGCAATACTTAATGCAAAAGACTTTGGCATACCACAAAATCGTAGAAGATGTTTTATGCTTTCTATTTATGGAGAATATGCCTATTCAATGCCTAGCGAAATGAAACTTAAATATAAGTTGAAAGACCTATTAGAGAGTAATGTAGATGAAAAGTATTATTTGAGTTCTAAACAAATTGAAGAAATAAAACAATGGAACGCCTATGAGAAACCATTAACCACTATGGAAAGGACAATGAGGGGGGTATTCACCGACATTGACAACGAGAACAGGGGACTACACATCTTCAATGATATTAGTTCAAAGTTCTTATGTTGGAACTTATCAATATGCAAAGAGTGATAATTTTATGAAAGGAAAAGAAAGATTACAAAAAGGCAAAGAAATTGCAGATACATTACAAACAAATGGGAAAGAGGGTGTAGTTGTTTATGAGCCTAACCTTAAACAAGAGTTATGTAATACTTTAATTGAAAAAGGTTTAGTTAAGGAAAATGATGTCATAAGACACTCATATACACATAATAGATTAGACAATGGTATAGAAAATATGGGTAGAGTTCAAAGTAAAGATAATAATATTATGCCAACACTTGATACTAGGAGCGACTGTTTTGGAATAGTTGTTAAAGAATTGATACCTTATGGAAGTTATTATACTTGGAAAGATAATCAAGGAAATATAAATACACAATGCAATAGAGCAGTTGATGAAAATGGTGTTGCACTAACGGTAGCTTGTGCCGAAACAGGAAAGGTTTTAACCAATAATTTAAGAATAAGAAAACTTACGCCAAGAGAGTGTATGAGGCTTATGGGTGTTAAAGATAGTGATAGTTGCAAGATTAAGCAAAGCGACGCAAGTATTTACCACCTAGCAGGAGATAGCATTGTTACGACTTGTCTAATGGCAATATTCGGCGAATTGTTAGGTATTGATTATAAGGCAAAGATAGAAGAATTGGTGGAACAAATAAAAAATTAAATTAAATATTAAGGAGAAATTATGCCAACAATAGAAGAATTAAGACAATTTCAAAGTTTACCATTAGATATAAAGATAAGACTTACAGAAGATAGAATAAACGAGTATGTAAGAGTATTTGGTATAGATAATGTATGTATTAGTTTTAGTGGTGGAAAAGATAGCACAGTTG
Organism: Clostridia bacterium; assembly: GCA_017650795.1. Classification (GTDB taxonomy): domain Bacteria; phylum Bacillota; class Clostridia; order Christensenellales; family UBA1242; genus HGM11367. The sequence continues at coordinate 1,450 of JAGCEE010000329.1, forward strand.
TTTTAGATATAGCGAGGAAAACATACCCTAATATTAAGGCAGTATATTGCGATACAGGACTTGAATACCCTGAAATCAAGCAATTTGTTAAGTCATTTTCTAATGTAGAAATTATAAGACCTAAAATGGTATTTGCAGATGTAATTAAAGAGTATGGCTACCCTATTATAAGTAAGGAAATAAGCGAGGCAATTTATGCCGTGCGAAACAATACGACTTGTAAGGGAACTATTGATAAAATGTATGGGAATTGTAGAAACAATACCCAAGAGAGAATGAAAAAACTAAATAGAGAGGGAGAATATAGTGGTAATAGTAGATATAACTATTCTAAATATTTGCCGTTATTAGATGTAGATTTCAAAATAGGGAATAGGTGTTGTTCTATTATGAAAAAACAGCCCCTAAAATCTTATTCAAAGAAAACAGGAAATAAACCTATTGTATGCACTATGGCAGATGAAAGTTTGTTAAGAACGCATATATGGTTAAAAGACGGTTGCACTATTTGGGAAGGAAAAAACACAAGTTGTAAACCTATATCATTTTGGACTAACCAAGATATATTGCAATATATTAAAGAGAATAATTTGCCTATTGCTTCTGTATATGGCGAGATAGTAGAAACCATAGACGGAAATGCAGAACAAATGTGTATAGAAGGTTGTGGCAATAAACTAAAATGCACGGGTTGTCAAAGAACAGGTTGTATGTATTGTGGTTATGGAGCGCACTTGGAGAAACAAGGAGAGAAAAGATTTGTCAAATTAAAGCAAACTCACCCTAAAATATATGACTTTGTTATGAACGGGGGGGGGTATAACGAGCAAGGACTATGGCAACCTACCAAAGAAGGACTTGGTTTCAAGTATGTGTTAGATACACTTAACAAGATTTATGGAAAAGATTTTATAGAATATTAGGCAAAAATAATACAGACAAAAAGATTAAAAACTTATATAAAAGTGAAAAAAACATATTGACAATATACAATAATAGTATTATAATGTAGAAAATAAGTGTAAAACCACACCAAAACGGGTGGCAACGAAAGGAGAACAAAAATTATGGAG
>JAGCEE010000330.1 GCA_017650795.1 Clostridia bacterium
ACGCGAGGTGGAACACATTGACATTTCGGAACGTGAGCTTTGTGAGCAACTAAAATTCAACAAAGAAAGAGACTTACCTACGGTGCCATTAGCACCTAACCCTCCTGTGGAGCGCTGGCAACCTAAATGTGGCGATTGTAGATACTGCGTGCGCAATACGCGTAGCAATAGTACGCTACCTACTTACTTTTGTAAGCGCCACTATTGCCAAGCAAAACGCACTGCCGTAGCTTGCGCGCAGTTTGAAAAAAGAGAGGAGCGAAATGTAACACATGAACGTAAGAGAAAGAACAATTTATCTCATTAATGGGTTATCAAATTATTCTATGTGGAAATATATGAACGAATTTGAAAAATGGATAAACATTAGCCATTACATTGATATGGGTATGGAGATTAGTGCGCGCCAATATGCGAGCCTAGAAAGGTTTTATGATGCGTGCGGTTGGCCTATGCCTCAGTGCAAGGTGAGACCTGAGGAGGAGTAATGACAAAAAATCAGATAATGAAAATAATCCCTAGTAGATTACATTACATTTGTGGCGAATTGCCAACATTTGAATCGGGTGATTATGATGAAGAAGAAAAAGCGTTAAGCATTAGAGCTGAAATGTTTCAATCCGTGAGTGGTAGTGTTGGAATAAAACGCCTAGCTTGATTTAAAGATAATGTGCTACACTTTTGGCCAGTTATTAAACAAGAAATGGGATTAAAGGAATTAAACATTACGCTAGCTCTTGACTATGATTGGTTCTTTGGCAATAAAAGTTATGCTTATATGATAGATAGTATTAGAGACTTGGGTGTGCACATCGAGTGGGGACTTCAAAAATAACTTTGTAAATTCGGGTAGGTGCTCGGTTGTGTATGTGGTTGGTCGTGGTCAATTTTACTAAACCCACCCCCACCCTTTGCGAACACTTGTTTGCTTCTTTGGTTGTCGTGTCCCCACTCTTTACACTTGACAATAAAATTGTAAAACTTTTTGTAAATTGTTTAAAAAGTATTTACATTATAAAATAAGTATGTTATACTTAATATGTAAGATAAAGGAAGGACTTATCTTATAAAGTGTTATATAAAAAGAAAGGTTGTGATATTATGAATAACACTAAACAAAAAAAGAATATTAGAAAGGTTTTAAAATCAATTAAATGGGAAAACATCTTTTGTTTAATTAGTTTGATACTTGACTTTGTTTGTATCATTACACACATTCAATTAAATGGTTTTTATGAAATGTTAGGTTTTGAGTTAATCATTTACTTTGGTTTTACTTTTGTATTAAGATATGTTATAAAAGATATAAGAGTTAATACAAAAAATTGGTTTTCTATATTCTATGAATAAGAGTTGAAAAACTCTTTTTCTTTTATATAGAGATACCGAACAAATGTTTGATAAAAAAAAATAATTTTTTTTACTAGAAAAGTATTGACTTATTATAATTTTTTTGATACAATTATATTGTAAATAAGTTAAAAGTGTTGTATTATAAGGGGATAAAAAACTTTTAAAAAGTGATAAAAAATACTTGACTTATTAAAAGTTATATGATACAATATAAGTGTAATAAGAAAAGAGATAAAAAACTTATTACAAGTGTTCTTTGAAAAAGTTAGTCAATATATCACTACTTACTAAAAGTTATTTAGTCAAGTATTAAATAATTTTTAGTAGGTAAAATGCCTACAAGTTAGTTTTTACTTTTAAAGTAAAAAAAGAAAGGTTGTGATATTATGGAAAAGAAAGAACTAACAATAACTGAAAAACAAATGAAAGGTTTAAAGGTTTTACAAGTTGTAAACAAACAAGTTTGTTGTAAAGAACTTATAACAAAAAACAAAGAACTTGTAAAAGAGCAAGGTTTTGATACTGAAAAGGTCAATGCTTTAAATGCTACACTTGCAAGTTTAGCAACAAAAGGACTTGTTGAAAAAGAACCTAAACAATTTGGTGATAAGTTATTAACTCATTATTCATTAACTGAGAAAGGACTTTCTTTACTAAACAAAGAAGAAAACAACTAGTTTTCTTCTTGTATAAGG
>JAGCEE010000331.1 GCA_017650795.1 Clostridia bacterium
AAACGGACCGATGTTTGAAATGTTCTTTACTTCATCACATACCACAACAATAAAAGCATAACCATTTCCACTAAAACTCCAACGAGTTTCAAAATCTGAATACCTACAATTCTTAAAGGCTTCGGTGTCCTTTACTTTAGTCCATTCTTCCATAAAGGCTAATGAAATTGAATCTGCAAAGTCATTCTGTCGCTTTTTCAAAGCAAAAGCAATTGAATCTTGTGTTTCTTCAAACTTTCTTTGTTCAGCAACTTCTGCAAGTCTTTTTGTAGTTGTATATTCAGATAGCTTGTTCCCAAAATGAACCGCAAGAAATAAACCAAGTACAATCAAAACGGCGATTTTTACAAATTCATTGTTGAATACTTTCTTGATAGTTTCTTTCATTGTTGTTATCTCCTTGTTTAGTTTTTCATTATGTTGTTGTAAGTGTCCCAAAAAGCCTGATGTGCTTTTTCACAAGCGGTAGCCTGCTTGATGATTTTACTAAGGTCTTCAACCAAGGCTTCACTATAAACCTTGAATACTTCATCACCAGGTTCCATATCATTATAAGTAAAACCTACGAGGGTGTCAGTATCACCATACTTATTGTGTTCATATTCCATCCACATTGAGTTAGGATTAAACTTCAAATAAAGAACATCAATTCGGCTATCATTGAATGTAGCCAACTTTAACTGACGAGAATTAGGGAACTTCAAGAAAATAGCATTGTCCTTTGTGTAAATTACACAATCCGGTTCAATCTTGATTTCCTTGACCTTTGCGATAAGTGCTTCTAAAGTCTTGTGCATTTGTTACCTCTTTTGTTGTTCTAAGTTTAATATAGAAAAAAATCCATCGGTTGTCAATGGATTTAAACTTATTTTAGGTAAATTATTCTTTACACTTTTCTTCGGCTTCAAGCCAAACACCATATTTCATTTCACCGTTCAGCTTTCTTTTAGCCAACCAAAGAGGGTTATAAACTTTGTTGATTTCTTCAAGTTTTGCCTTTACTTCCTTGAGTTCCTTCTTAGCATCATCGTACATCTTATAATAGGCTTCTTTTGTAGAAAGATACTTAATTGTCTTGACTTCATCAAAATAGGCTTTCATTACCTTTTGATAATCTGTATACATTATCTTTTCAGCCCTTTCGCCAAACATATTTTTATTGGTCTTTACCCAAATTACCTTGAACAACTGGTCACTCCAAAAACATCTTACTTCCAATTCATCATCAAAATCAATCTGACGAATGATAATAGTTTCTTTGTCAAGAGTATTTGCCCACAAAATTGCATTTAATTCTTGTTCTTTTTCAATAAGGGCATCACGTTCCGGGTCAAGTGCCTTCATCTTCTTGGTCAAATCAACATACTTTTCAATCTGTCGCTTTTCCTTTTCTTGCTTCATAACCTTTTCATTATGGGTCATTACCTTGTAATACATAGAATCCTTACGGTCACAGAAAGAATCATCGTGACCATTGAACCTAATGTATTCAAGTACACCCTTAAAATCAAGGTGGTGTTCATCTACCAATGTAGAAATAGCATTGTTCACACAAAAGAACTTACCAAGCAATTCTTTTTCACTTTCGGTATATTCATACTTCAAAAAAGCACTAAATTCATTCCAAAGTTGCTTAGTTCTTTCAGTAGGCTTAATTTCACCATTTACAACATTTTTGTAAGGCCAGAAAATCCAGCAACCAAATTCTTTAGGATTGTTACTGTATGAAATAAAATCACGAACAAAAATATTTCTGTTCCTCAAATATTCTTCACTACGAGGGAATGTGGTCGGGTAAATAAGTTCATAGATTTCAACACCCAAACGCAAGTAATCAGGCTTAGAATAATCCAAGCTAATATCATACTTGTAAGGACGACCAATAAGACTTTCAACAGTGATTTGGTGCTTACGCATCAATTCACGCAATTCATTTTCACCAGAATGACCTTCAGCATTCGTAATGTAAACATCTAATCATTTTGTATCTCTTCCTTCAAAGTCAATCTTACTCAAGATTTCTTTCTTAATTTTGGTTACTTCATAAGTGTCGGGATTAGCCTTCTTTTCTTCTTCAAATTCATAATGGCATTGTTCAATATAGTGGTCATGAGTTACATTAACCTCTTCACCACAGCAAGGACAAATTGCTTGATGCATTTGATTATCGGTATCATCTACTTCAACCGATGTAGGAATTTTACCAAATCTCTGGAAACATTCATCAATTTCATCACGCGGGCTAACACTCACCGTTTTCTTTTTAAAGTAGTGTCGGCATTTATCATAATCTTCCTTAAATTCACAACCACAAGAACATTTGAAAAGGATTGCTCTCATAGTTGTCTTAGTACCCATACGAATGATTTGTGCCATAATGTTACCTCTTTAGTTTGTTGTTCATAAGTTAATATAGAAAAAGCTACTGACATTGTCAATAGCTTAAACTTATTTCTATGTAAATTTATGTTTACACATCTAGAGGATTATTTTCTTTTTCATTTGGTTTTAATGCACCAGGGTGCGTAGTATAATAATTTGATAATTTATCATTTATATCCTTAGCTAATTCTGGGGCAGATTCATCAATATACCCGTGTTTTAGCATAGTAATAAGGAAATCAGCCATTTCAGGCTCACTAGCCATATTACGAATATCTTTTTCTATTTTATCGGCATTAGCCCCATTCAGTTGGTCTTTAATTTACATTTCATCTCCTTAGAAATCTCTTTCAAGTTCTTCTCTCTTTTTAAGAACATTTATTAACTTTTCCGCATAGGCATTGAAATCTAAATTGATTCTATCCTTTGTGATATGAAGCCCTTTTTTATCCCAACCTGGAAAAACCAATTTATAAAGCAGTTCATCATCTTTTGAATTGAACCAATCCATTACATCAAAATCTTCCAAGTATTTGAAATAAATTGTTTCCTTGTCAGGATAGTGATTTACTACAATGTAAGTAACATAGAACTGTTCTTTATTATCATCGTATTCCAAACCAAAGACAAGTTCAATATCATCTGTTGAAGGAACATAACTTTGATAAATTCTAAATGTACGATAATTACCTACCGTGGTAGGACATTCATAATGACTTTTTACCTTTTCATAACAATAAAAGTCTTTTACATAGGAATAATGCTTAAATACTCCAACATCACCCCAGGCACTATTCCAATGCCTAGAAAGTTCTTTCTTTAACTTCTTTAATACATTTCTTTCGTACATTACTTTTTCCACATTGGTTTCTTAAACTGGTTAGTGTAGTAATAACTATCAAACCACGGCTTAGTAGATTCTTCATTATATCTGTCTAAATCCATATTGATAATCTTTACAATCGTTTCAATATCACTGGTAGTTACATCAATGAAAGAATTATGATGTTCATAGAACCTATAATAATGAAACTTTCCATCCTTATAGAACAAACGAATGACCTTCATAAGAACACCTTCACCAACCTTAGTTACAGGGTGTTTTCGCCATTGTACAATTTCATTCTTACCGAAATCAATTTCCAAACCAGTCTGTTCAGCAATATAGGACAAAGCCCCAAGTGGATTTTCAACAAATTCACTCATATTCTTATTGCGAATGTTAAGCAAATCTTTGCAAACATCACGCATTTCATAACTTGGTCCAGAATGGGCATAAACATAAAGTGCCGTTTCAATAATCTTTTCTTCTTTTGGTGTAAAGTACATATAAATTCCCCTTAATCAATGATTGGAACATTCACATAAACTGTATCGTGAACCTTTACGGTATCGTGAACAACAATGGTTTTCTTTTCAACTTGCTGAATCATAAGTTCAAGCAATTCACCCTTTGTCCGAAGACTATCAATCCCCTTCCAAGTTGCCTTGTGAGAATCAAAATTAATGTAGGAAAACAAAGCACCAAACAACAACATAGCAAGAACAATTAAATACAAGTTTTCGTCTTTCATTAGTTATCCTCCAACATAATAATATCTGAAGCTGCAATAGCAAGTGTAAACAAACAAATCATTATACAATTAATTGTCAAACAAATAAAGTCCATTACACCCCAAGGAGTTCCAGCCAAGAACTTGTATGAAAGCATTAAGAACGAATTAAACAAAATACTACAAAGCATAACAAATGCAAAAGTATTATCGTGTCTAAAAATCTTTTTCCTTAAAATACCAGTCAAGATTAGAAATACCAAATTAAAGCCTTGAAGCCCTACACAAGCACAAGCCAATGTTCCTTTTATGAGTTCTGCATCAGTCATAGTTTTTCTCCTTAACGAAAATAAGTTTTACATCCCGTTGTAATAT
>JAGCEE010000332.1 GCA_017650795.1 Clostridia bacterium
AAAAGTTATTAAATTTTTTATCTTTAAAAACTAGGTTATTTTATACTTTATGTATTTAAAAGACCAAAAATCCATAGTTTATTATTTGCATTAAAAAAAGATAAGAACTATTATTTTTCTTATCTTTTTTATATTTTAATCATCAATATTTCCAAGACTCATACCACTAGCAATCTTTTCTTTTACTTTGTTTTCTATTTCAATGTAAAAATCATTATTATCTTTTAATAATTGCTTTACATTTTCTTTGCCTTGACCTATTTTTTCATCGTTATATGAGAACCATGAGCCTGTCTTTTTTATAATATCTAAATCAATGGCCATATCTAGAGTTGAACCAACCTTTGATATCCCTTCACCATACATAATGTCAAACTCAACTGTTTTAAATGGTGGAGCAAGTTTGTTTTTAACAATTTTAGCTCTTGTTTTATTTCCAACAACATTAGCACCATCTTTAATTGAGTCCACCCTTCGTATATCTATTCTAATGCTTGCATAAAATTTTAGAGCTTTACCACCTGCTGTAGTTTCTGGATTACCAAACATAACTCCTATTTTTTCACGAAGCTGATTTATAAATATAATGCAAGTGTTGTTTTTGTTGGCAATTCCGGCAAGTTTTCTAAGTGCTTGACTCATTAGCCTTGCTTGAAGTCCCATGTGTTGGTCCCCCATATCGCCATCTATTTCTGCTTTTGGAGTAAGTGCTGCAACAGAATCCACTACAATTATATCAACAGCAGCAGTTCTAACCAATGTATCGGCAATATCTAATGCTTGCTCACCATTATCTGGTTGCGAAACATATAAGTTTTCTATATCAACGCCAAGCTTTGAGGCATAAATAGGGTCTAGCGCATGCTCTGCATCAATAAATGCGGCTGTTCCACCCATTTTTTGAGCCTCTGCTATTGCATGAAGTGCAAGAGTTGTTTTACCAGATGATTCTGGCCCATATATTTCTACTATTCTTCCACGAGGGAACCCGCCACAACCAAGGGCTATGTCTAGTGGCAAGCAACCTGTTGGTATAACTTCTATTTTTTGAGTAGGTGCATCACCCAATCTCATAATTGCGCCTTTACCAAATTGCTTTTCTATTGCCAAAATTGCTTGGTCTAATATCTTCTTTTTATCTTCCATGTAATCTCCTTAAAATCTATTATTATTTTACAACATTTTGATAAAAATAGCAAATAAATTGTGAACAAATGTTTAATAACTTTAATAAATCACTTCTATTATTCTTTCGTTTTAACAAAAAAGTTGCCCAAAAGGACAACAATTTTTTCTGGGGTGGAAGATGGGACTCGAACCCACGATCTCCAGAGTCACAATCTGACGCGCTAACCAACTACGCTACATCCACCAAATATTACGATACAGAGTGTATCATAATAATATTTTAATGTCTAGTCTTTTGTTAAAATTTCTAATAGCTTATCTAGTGTTAATTGTTCTTGTTTTTCATTTTCTAAATCTTTTATTGTATAGTAATTTCCCTTAACTTCATCTTCACCAACAAAAATAGCATATTTTACCTTTGATCTAATGGCATATTGGAGTTTTGTTTTAAATTTTGCATTATCTAAATATGTTGTGGTGTTTATATTGTTTGCTCTAAGTGTATTGCCAAGGGCTATACAATTTTCTAGATACTCCTCTCCCATTGGTAAAACTATACATTTTGAATTTGACATATATTGTTTTTTCAACAAGCCGTTTTCTTTTAGTTGATAGAATAGCCTAGTCAATCCAATTGACATACCAACACCAGGTAGTTTTTCTTTTGTATAGTATTCTGCCAAATTATCATATCTTCCACCACTGCAAACGCTACCAATATTTTCATAGCCTTTTATAAATGTTTCATATACCGTGCCAGTATAGTAATCTAAGCCTCTTGCAATAGTTAAATCTATTGTGTAATACTCGGCATTAACACCAAATTTTTGAATAAAGCCTATTACAGTTGTTAATTCTTTTAATCCTAAAACATATTTTTCGTTTGTAATGCCTAGTTTATTTAATTTTGATAGTTGCTCATTAACACTACCTTTAATGTTTAAAAAGCTAAGTAATACGTTTAATTTTTGTTCGTCTACTTTGTAATCTATTCTAAGTGTGTTTATAAAGTTTTCATCACCAATCTTTGATTTTTTATCAATTAACCTAAGTAGTTCTATTGATAAATCATTTAACCCTAAATCTTCTATAATACCAAGCAAAAGTTTTCTATTGCTAATTTGAATTGTAAAATCGCCAATATTTAATTCTTTAAAAATATTGTACATTATACATGGTATTTCTGCGTCATAAGCAAGGCTTAATTCTCCTCTGCCAATAACATCAATATCACATTGGTAAAACTCTCTAAATCTGCCCTTTTGAGGTCTTTCACCTCTGTATACTTTGTCTATTTGGTATCTTGCAAAAGGAAATGATAATTCGTTATAATTTGCAGCAACATATTTGGCAAGAGGTACAGTTAAATCAAATCTCATGCAAAGGTCATTATCACCTTTTTTAAATTGATATATTTGTTTTTCTGTCTCTCCCCCAGCCTTTGCAAGCAAAACCTCACTACTTTCGAGAACGGGAGTGTCTAATGGCAAAAAGCCAAATTTTTCATAATTCCTCTTTATTGTATCTTTTATGTTGTTAAACAAAACTTGATCACTTGGAAGTAATTCCATAAATCCAGGAAGAGTTCTTGGTTCAATCATGCTTATTTCTCCTTTTTAGTTATAAATTAAAAAAATACATCACATTGTTTGGTGATGTACATTATTTTAACACCACCAAAAATGGTGTCGCCAATATTAACGACACAATACTATTTATGGTGATGTAATATATTTAATGTTTTCATGCAATTATTATTAACACAAAATATTTACATTGTCAATCAAATTGTTTGTATATTGACACAATTTGTTAATAATGTTATAATAAAAATGGAGATAAATGCTATGGATTTTAAAATGGTTTTATTGGAATATGTGATAAAAAGAGATAAACTATTTGATGATTATTGCAAGGGATCTAGTTGGGCTGAGATGTGCCATAATCCTGAGACTAGTATTTGGTATGCCGATAATATTGTACCTTTAAACGAGAGAATTGTATTATATGCAAACATGGTTATGAGTCAATATAATCTGCCTGGCGGAGTACAAAGAACAATTAAAGATGTATACAATAATAAGCCTTTAATTGATTTATTAAACAAAACTAAAAAGGACAGAGAAAATACAAAGTAGCATTATTAGTACAAAAAAAATACTATATACTTTTTGACTTTCGAAAAGATACTATTATTAAATAATTTATAGAAAATATTTGCATTGTTTATAAGTAAAAAAAATTATACGATGTGGTTAAAATAATTTATTCATTGACATAATATGGTATTAATGATATTTTGAATATAAGGAGAAAATATGAGCGGAGAAAGAAAATTAAGAGAAATAATGACAAAAAGAGATAGAATGATTAACGAGTTTTGTAATCATAACAGTTCTAGTTGGGAAGAATTAAGCAATTTACCTGGGGTAAAAAATTGGTATGTAGAAAACATTTTACCACTAGATGACGAAATTGTTCTGCTTGCAAATGTCATTATAGAAAGCCATAATCTTAAATGTGAAAGACAAAAAACGGTTCGTGATGTTTATTCAAATAATGAATTATTA
>JAGCEE010000333.1 GCA_017650795.1 Clostridia bacterium
AATTGTAAAAAATATTACATAAATTATATGTAAAAATATAGTAAAATATTCTAGCATATTTTTTATGTAAAGTTAGCATATTTTTTGACTAGCATATTTTTTACTAAACCTTGCCGAAATAAAAAAGGTATATACCCCTTAAAAAGATAACCCCTTAATAATATCGGCATATTTTTAACCCCTTTTAGAAAGTTAAAAAGTAGTCGTAATATAAAACAAATGTATGCCCTTAAAAGTGATAGATAACAAATTGTAAAGGTGGTGAAAAAATGGCGTTCCCGACTTGGTCGCTTATATTCTTAATGTTATATGGTATCGGTTATGCTATATATTATCTAGGTATGATTTTATGTGTTATTGTATCAATAGTAATTGATAAAATAAGGGGGTTAAAATGATAAAACTAGTTAGACAAGTTAATTTAAATACTTTACAAGACAAGTTAATGTATCGTAATAAATTACTAACCCCCAAAGAGTTAGAACTAGTTATTGCTATACGAAATACAAGTAATTTTAAAAAAATGTCTATTATAGCAAAGGCAAGTTGTAATTTTAAAAAACAACCCCCATATATTTTAAGTAAAGAAGATGCTTATAGATATTTATGTAATTTATTTACTTTAAGTAATAGTCAAATAATAGAACCCTATTTTTTAGAAAACTTACTTATTTATGCTATTAAAGATACAAACTAGTGTTTGTATTTTTATTATACCCCTTAAAACACGAACATTTGTTCATATTTAAAAGTTTTTGTAAAATATGTTAAAAAGTAATTGACTTATATTTTAGATATGATATAATTAGTATGTAGTCAATTAAAGGTATTGACTACGAAATATTAGTTCTTTGAAAAATTAAGTGGTGTTATCGGTTGCCTAGTGTTTGATACACGAAAGGAAATTGATAGAAAAAATGGAAAAAAATATGTTTGACACGACACAAATTATAAAACAACAGCAAGACAAATTATTTAGCACAAAAGCACCCTATATTAAAGGTTTTGAAATGTATATTGATGTTGAAAGCACAAATGACATATCAAAAGGGGAAACCCCCTATTGTTATGAAATACATATAACAATTAAAGACGAAAACGACAATGTCGTGTATTGTCATAGTATTGTTATAACCGACATTTTCTTTGATAAAGTAAAAATGTCTAGTGCCTTTTATCGTAATAAGATACCCTATTATAAAAGAGTTCTTAACCCCGATAAAAACAAAGGTATGCAAGAACGAAAGTATTTTAGCACATTACCCAATGAAGAAACAATGTTGTTAATAAATGACTTAATCAACGAGTATGATATTCATACATTTAATGCTTTTAATAGTAAGTTTGATTATCAAGCCATATTAAACAATTATTCATTGACTAGTGTTAATTATACCCCTTTTAAAAATCTTAATATGATAGACATAAGAATAATGTTTATTCAATTATTGATAGATATGCCAAAAATAAGAAAAAAGTTCTTAAAATGGTGTAAGAAAAATAATAGACTAACCGAAAAAGGTTATGCCTCTACAACAGTAGAAACTATTATTCAATTTATCAAGAATAACTTATCTTTTGTTGAAAAACATATAGGATACTTTGACACGAAAAACGAAATGTTTATCAAAAAATGGATATATAGACAATATAAGAAAAATGGTATTGATCTAGTTATTACATTTAATAATTATAGTCTTAAA
>JAGCEE010000334.1 GCA_017650795.1 Clostridia bacterium
AATATAAAAATAATAAAAATAGACGAAATAATAACTAAACCTAAAGTTTTATCACTAAAAATACTCCATGCCGCGCCGGTATTCTCTGTATAAAAAATGCTAATTATTCCATCTATTAAAGATAAATATTTGTTTGTAGTAATTTCCTTTAAAATCAAGTCTAAAATGGCAAAAAAACATATAGTTAAAACTATAATTAAATCATATTTAATTTTTTTTAAAAAAACTAAAAATTTATTTTTCATATTTTATTTCTTATTGAATTAAATATACTGCTCCATCAACTTTTTGTATGCTAAGGCCAAGAGCAAATACGGCACCAGAGAGAAAATCAAGCGACCTTGTTTTATCTTCATTATTGAGTGCCGACATATTTATTAGTATTTTTTCGCCATCTTTTAATCTTTTAACAACTGTCTGAACCTCTACTTGCGAAGAAACATTAACAATATCAAATTGCGAATTTTGTTCGGATTGTTTTGTTTCAATACTATTGTTTTTAACATCAAAAGTATTTTCTGGCTGTTTGTTTTCCTCTACCTTGATTTTTTCTTCAACATCTTTTAAATTATATGTTGCAAGTGACCTTTTATCTTCTTTCTTTTTTTCTACAACCTTTTGAGGTTTTGGACTTTCTTCTTCCTCTTCAAAACCAAGGCCCTTTAAAAACTTACTAAAAAAACCCATACTATTTTTCCTTTATAGTATGAGTTTATATTTTTTTTATTAACATGTCAATCTTTTGAAATATTTGTTGTTTATTAAACAATATAAATAATTCTATGACAATGTTCACATTCAAAAATTCCGTCCTTTTTTAGTGTCGACAAACTAGCAGACGGAAGCTCCATTCTGCAACCACCACATGCCTTATCCATGCAAGGTACAAAGACAGGATAAATACCATCTTGTCTTTTTTGCTTGTATTTGTTAAGAATGTTTTGCTCTATTCCAGACTCCAGTTCTTTTAATGCTGTATTCTTTTTATCAATTTCGGCCTTTAATGATTTGCTTTCTTCATCAAATAATGCCTTATGTTTATTATATTTTTCTCTTGCAACGTTATATTTCTTTTTAGTAGCCTCAAAGCCTTGAAGAACATTTCTTACCCTTTCGGCATCATTTAATAACTTTTTTTCTAAAATTGTTAGATTATTAACAATTGTTTTTGCAACATCTTCTATGGATTTTAGTTCGTCAATGCCCATATTATTTATATTTTTGTTGGTTATTGCATTTACAGATTTTAAGTTATCATTATATGTCTTCTTTAATCTTTCATAACTTGATGCAAGGTTTCCTGCCTCGTTTTCTAGTGCAGAACTTTGATTTTGAGCTTCTTTTACGACAGAAACCATCTGAGAATAAATCTTTTTATTTTCATTGCCGTTAAGTTGTCTTTCTAATTTTACGACTTCTGAATCATTTTTTTGATACTCTAATATTCTTTTTAAATCAATCATTTTTTTCTCCTAATCTTCCATAAATCCAATAAGTCGTTTACTTCTTGTTGGATTTCTTAATTTCCTAAGAGCCTTGGCTTCTATCTGTCTTATTCTTTCACGAGTGACATTAAACTCTCTACCAACCTCTTCTAGTGTTCTTGGGTGAGAGTCATCTAAGCCATATCTTAGTCTTATAACTTTTTGTTCACGTGGGGTAAGTGTGTCAATAACCGACAATAATTGCTCTCTAAGCATATTCTGTGCAGCAACTTCTGATGGGGATTTAATTGTTTCATCTTCAATAAAATCCGCAATTTTTGAATCATCTTCTTCACCCACAGGGTTTTCCAAACTAATTGGGTCTTGTGCTATTTTCTGAATCTCGGCAACTTTTTCTTCTGGAATTTCCATAGCCTCTGCAATTTCTGTTGAGGTTGGGTCTCGACCTAATTCTTGAAGTAATTGCCTTTTTATTCTGGTTAATTTATGGATTGTTTCAACCATATGAACAGGAATTCTAATTGTTCTTGCTTGGTCGGCCATTGCACGAGTGATTGATTGTCTTATCCACCATGTAGCATAAGTTGAAAATCTAAATCCTTTACTTGGGTCAAATTTTTCTACTGCCTTAATTAAGCCAATATTACCCTCTTGAATTAAGTCCAAAAATTGCATATTTGTTCTGCCAGCATATCTTTTTGCAATACTAACAACTAAACGAAGATTTGATTCGGATAGTTTTGCCCTAGCATATTCATCACCCTCTATGCATCTTTTTGCTAATTCTAATTCTTCTTCTTGTGTCAAAAGAGGAACCTTGCCTATGTCTTTTAAATACATTTTAACAGGGTCATCTACACTGCTACTTGCAACAAGGTCGGCAAAATCTTCTTTTGAAATGTCGGGTTCTTTTGATTTTATAACCCTTATTCCCATATCTTCTAATAATTTTATAACTTCATCTATTTCATCGGCAGATGCCTCATATTTTAATAGTTTATAAAAGATATCTTCTTCGTTGATTGAGCCTTTTCTTGTTGCTATTTCAAGCATCTTTTTATATTCTTGTTCTATTTTTTCTTTCACTATTTTTAGTCCTCCAATGATTTTGTCTTTAGTTTTTTTGAAATATCGTTTAATTCCATTAGTATTTCTCGTCTTCTATCTAAAGAAGAAGAATTATTATACTCTTCGTTAAGTTTAGCTTGCTTTTCTTTTAAATCTTTTTCTTTTAATGTCCATAGACATTCTTCATAATACTTTTCATTATTTCCATTTTGTTCAAAATTATATTCTATAATGTCCACTATGTTGGGCTCATTGTCCATATCAAATTCATCAAAAAGCATAGCAATTTTTAAATCTTCGCCTTTTTCTCTTTTGGTATTTAATAAACTATACAGTCTTATGTAAGAATTGTTGCGAAGAAAATTTGAAATATCATACTTGTAAGCATAATCTTTTTTTTGTAGCATAGATGCCAAAATAAACTTTATTGCTTTATTAGATGCATCTTCCACTTCATATCGTTCATTAAAACTAGTATCGTCTTCTTTGCCTTTATTTAATGGTAAATCAAGCATATCTCGTTGTAAAATGTCTAATGGAACACCCGAAAGGTCTTTAATGTGTTTTAAATAAACCTGTCTTTCACTATTGGTGCTTAATTTTTCTAGTAATTTTAGTGCATTTTTTACAAATTTTGCCTTTTGGTCGGTTTTAGCAAAATCAACATCTTTTGCAAGATAGTTAATTTGAAAATCAATGTAATCTAATGCATTATCTAAAACTTCTTGCATTTTTTCTGCGCCATATTCGTTTATGTATTCATCGGGGTCTTGATTATTTGGTATTAACACACACTTAACATTTAAATGCTCTGCTGCCATTATGTCTGTTATACGGTTGGCTGCTTTTAGTCCTGCATTATCT
Organism: Clostridia bacterium; assembly: GCA_017650795.1. Classification (GTDB taxonomy): domain Bacteria; phylum Bacillota; class Clostridia; order Christensenellales; family UBA1242; genus HGM11367. The sequence goes on from JAGCEE010000334.1 coordinate 3,378, forward strand.
CCGTCTAAACAAACTATTACATTTTCGGATATTTGCCTTAACATTCTTGCATGTTGAACAGAAAATGAAGTTCCAAGACAAGCAACCGTGTTTTTAAAGCCAGCCTTGTGCATTGCAATAACATCCATCTGCCCTTCTACAATAATTACATTATCTACTTTATTTGTCTGTTTAAGTTTTCTTACTAAGTTCAATCCAAACATGGTACTACTCTTGTCAAATACAATGGTGTTTGGAGAATTTTTATATTTTGCTCTTCCTACATCGGAGTTTATTACTCTGCCAGAAAAGCCAATACACTCGCCATAAATATTAAACAACGGAAACATAATTCTACGAGAGAAAAAATCATAATATCCGTGATCACTCTTTTGAATAAGGCCTGCTTTTTCCATAATGCTTATGGAAAATCCTTTGGACTTTAAATAAGATATAATTTCATTAGAATCTATTGAATAGCCAATTTGAAAATCATCCAAAATTCTCTTTGTTAGTTTTCGCTTTTTTATGTATTCTTGTGCGGGTTTTGCAATATCGGTGTATAGATTTTGTTGATAATGTGTGTTAGCTTCCCTTAAAACAGACAATACATCATCTTTGTCTTTTTTCTTTTTTTCGACACCATCTTTTGTTTTTATACTAAAATTTGGAACATCCATTCCAACACTTTTTGCAAGTATTTCTACTGCCTGCATATAGTCGCATGATTCTATTTTCATTATAAATTTTATTACATCACCATGCTCCTTACAACCATAACAATAAAAAACTTGCTCCTCATCATAAATGCAAAAAGAAGCGTCTCTTTCCATATGGAAAGGGCAGCAAGCCCAAAAATTTCTACCTCGCTTAGAAACTGTACAATATCTTGATATTACCGAAACAATATCACATCTAGAGCGTAATTGCGCAATAAAATCTTTAAAATCGTATTCTTTCAAACTTCACCGTTGTAATATATCTTATTAGACACAAACCACGATTTTCCTTTATTTTTATTGTATTTTTTTATCCAAGTGCTAAATCAAGCAACATCATAACAATAAACCCCACAAATAAACCAAGAGTTGCAACTTTTTTGTTTAAATAAATTGCATCTGGAATTAAGTCTAAACATGCAACCGAAAGCATGATTGCCGAAGAAAATGCGAGCATATATGGCAAAATTACAAGGAAATTTAAGCCAAGTAAATAAGCAATTATACCTGATGGAACTTCTACAAACCCAACCATAGAAGAAAACAAAAATGATTTTAGCTTTGAATATCCATTTGCATACATAGGAAAAGATAAAGAGCTCCCTTCGGGTGCATTTTGAATTCCAATTCCTATTGCAATCATTACGGCGGATGTAAAAGCACTTGTTCCACCAAAAGCGGTTGCATTTGCAAACGCAAACCCAACACACATTCCCTCTGGTATATTATGTAATGCCATAGAAAATGCAACTGCATTTATGTTTACATCATCACTTCCCTTATTTGTTATTTTATTTATAACAATTATTACAAAATAAGCAACAATAAAGCACAATGGTAAACTTATCCATGTTTTAATATTGAGTTCTTTGCAATAATCAATGCTAGGAATTATAAGAGAAAAAATGCTCGAAGAAATCATGATTCCAGAGGCAAATGAATTCAAAAACGAAGATAATACTTTGTTGGGCCTTCTTATAATAAACACAAGTCCTGCACCAATGCTAGTTAAAATAAAACATAAAAAAGTAAATAAAAAAGCATTATGCATCGTCTCTTCTCCAAACCATTGTATTACAATAAAAAAAATAATGTGATTTTACAAAAGTCGTTGATTATTTTACCAATTATGTTATACTATAAGCATCAAGGAGATTTAGTTATGGCATTTTTTAATTTATTTAAAGAAAAAATAATTGAACCAACAATACATGAGAACGAACAGGGTTTAACACTTGTTGATGGTGCTCATATTTTAAATAATTGTAATAAAGTTAAGTTAGATGGAACAGCGGTTGTGCTTGAAAGCCATAACACAAATTATGATTCGATAAAAGGAAGAGCCAAAATTCAAATAGTAAATGGCGGCAAAATACTAGATGTTGGTGGCAGAGCAAAACTAGGATATTTAAAAGATGTTTATATTGCTAATTTAAGAGGTCATGCAGAAGTCACAACAATCAACTATGCAACCATAGATTATGCACGTGAACATGCCGTAATTAGAACATTTAATAATGGTAGTATTCGTTTTGTAGATGATAATGCAAAAATTGACACAATGAACAATGGAAAAATTATGTTTGTTAGGAATCGTGCTTTTATTGGAACACTTTGCAATGGTAGCATTGATGGACTTATTGATAAATCACAGATTTCTACCATACAAAATGGAAAAATTAGTTATGTTTTAGATAAAGCTTACATTGGAACAATAAATCACTGTGTTATAAATGAAGTATGCGACAACACCGAAATAGGAACACTAGTTGATGGCGATATTGGCGTGATTGTTGGTAATTCTATTGTTTGTCAACAGATGGGTGGAAAAGTTTCTGCAAAACAAGCAGGTTCACTCATTATTTATACAAATAAAAAAGAATCAAAAAAATCAAGAAAGAAAACAGAAAGTGACGAAAACAAAAACGAGAGCCAAGAAGAAGATGCACAAATAGACAAGGACAATACAAAATTTGGCGAACAAACTTCACTTTTAGATATGGAGGATAAAAAATAATGGGCGTCTTTTTTCAATCGCTAGGCATGGCTCTTGAAGATGGCGCAATCGACACACTTAAAGCAATACCAATTCTTTTTGCAGTATATATAATAGTTAGTTTTTTAGAACACAATACTCACAGATATGTTGGATTCTTTAAAAAAGCAAAGAGATTTGGACCATTTGTTGGCGCAAGTTTAGGAATTGTGCCGCAATGTGGTTTTTCGGTTGCAATGGCTGATTTATATAATAAAAAATATATCAGCATTGGAACACTTATTGCAGTCTTTATCGCCACAAGTGACGAAGCTATACCAATTTTATTCTCAGACTATAATTTTGTTTTGCCAATGTTATTGTTAATTGCAATTAAATTTGTTTATGCAATAGTATGTGGTTATTTAATTGATTTAATTGCATCGGCACTTCATAAAAAGACAGAAAACAATATAACGCTAGAAACGCTACCCGACACTCTCCCTTGTGAGTGCGGGCATGAAGGTCACGACCACGAACATACACATCATTGTTGTGCCGACAATATTTTTGTTTATGCAATAAAACACACGTTAAAAATTGCTCTATTTATATTTGTTGTAAATGTTGTTATAAACACAATAATTATTACTACAAATTTTGACTTAAACTCATTAAATCAAATAAATAAATTTGTTCAACCTCTCATTACTTCTGTTATTGGTTTAATACCAAATTGTATTGCATCTGTTGTATTGGTTGAAGTTTATATGGCTGGCGGAATGACTTTTGGTGCATTACTTGCAGGACTTGCAACAGGTGCAGGTGTTGGATTATTGGTACTATTTAAACAAAATAAAAAAGCATTATTAAATAATATTTTAATTCTTGGAATTGTTTACACATTGGGCGTACTACTCGGTATAGCAAGTAACCTACTTAAAATATCATTATAATTTTTAGTTATAA
>JAGCEE010000034.1 GCA_017650795.1 Clostridia bacterium
AGCAAAAAATTAAAATAAATTATGCAAAAACAAAATAAATTAAAATATGCAAATGTGCTAAATTGATTGTTTGCATAATAATGACAATTTTACAATTTTAATTATACCTTTAATCTGTCTTTAAAGTCAAACAATATTATACTCATTCATTTAATTATTTATATATATTAAAAAACGCACAAAATAAATGCAAAAGCCATTTTTAATAGTTAATATTATTAAAAAAAAATTTGTAAACTTTATTTTTGCATTATAGCCCAATATTATATTACCCAAATATCAAGCAATAATGAGAAAAAATAATTTTATTGGATGTTATTTATTTAATTTTACCATCAAAGAAAAATATGTGGATTGACAAATAATACATTTGGTGCTAGAATAAAGAAAAAGGAGGTTTGCTTTATGGCACAATCAGAATTATCAAAGGCAAAAGGAAATCTTACTAGAGCCATCAATTCTGCTAAAAAGGTTTTAGAAAAATATTATGAACTTTCCAAAATAGACGAAGTTAGGTCTAAATATGGAAAAGATTGGGAATTTATAAATTCTTTGCTAAGCGATTTTGGAGCATGGATTGATAAATTTTATGAGCCATATAACGTGCTTATGGAAAAAATCAAAGAGCTTAAAGGAACTCAAAGAAAGTTAAAAGCAAACCCAACCAATAAAGACCTTATGAAAAAAATTGCAGAATTAACTAATGAAATTTTAAAAGGTTTTAATAATTTAAATGAGACTATTGATACTTTAAAAGAAAGATGCAGAGAGTTAAATAAGGCATACAAGCAATTAGATTCCAAGATGAAAGGTGCTGAAACAGTGGTTCCAACAACACCAAAGCCTAACTTACCAAGCAATCCAGACCCAACAAATGAACCACCTACTAATAATCCGCCTACAGATGAACCACCTACCGACGAGGCACATAGGGCTCTTCCAATTCCTAGCAAAGAACACGCAACAGAGCAATCTACAGAAACAGCAGTTGCGCCTGGTCAAGAAACACCAGAAGATCAACCAATGGAAACAGGCATAATACCCGGCGACACCGTTGCTACAGAGGACGACAAAGACACCACCGAAGATTCGGATAAAAAAGACGATAGTGCTACAGAACAGCAATTACCATCTACCGAAGAAGCACCAGAAACAGATATGGCAGAAACTCAAACACCTGCTGGCCAACCTGGTAATCCGCAAGACTCACCAATACCAACACTACAAGAATCACAAGAGTCAGAAGCCACCACATCTCCTGAAACAGAAGATAAGGTTTCTGATGAACCAGAAAAACCTGCCGAAGATGGTTCAAAAAAAGAAGATAAGGGTGCAGACAAAGGCAAGAGTACTAGCAAGGACGGAGCAAATCCTGGAAAAAGCGGAGAAAAAAAGAGCGTTCCTCTTAAAGGCCTTTCACTTTCATTTCCTATTTTTATACTTTGCTGTTCATTCTTAATTGCTGGAATATTTATGCCATTTGCATTTATTGGATTGATTATTAGTGGCTTATTCAATATTGCTGTTGGCACAGGTGCCATAGCAGAATACACATTAACAGAAAAAGCGCCTAAAGGACCAAAACTATTAAAGAAAAAACCTAAGTTTTTAAAAGAAAAACAAAAGAGTTCTGAACAAACAAACGAAACAACCTCTGAAAAAGGAAAAGACGAACATACAGAGCAAAAAGTTGAAGAAGCAACAAAACCTGAAGGCATAACTCCAGAAACAGAGAAACCTCAAGGACCAGAAGTAGATGTAGAAATAGGCGATGTTGCTGAAACCACACAAGCAGGACCAACACCAGAAGAAAATCCACCTAAGGCAGATGAGGAAGATGGATTGGGCGTTGAAGCATTTAATGAACCTCTTGATGTTGGATCTGAAACCCCACAAGGTGAACCCGCATTAGAAGAAAATCCACCTAAGGCAGATGAGGAAGAGGGATTAGGCGTTGAAGCATTTAATGAACCTCTTGATGTTGGTCCAAGAACACCAGAAGAAGACACACCAGCTGATGAACATATGCCTACTACCCCACAAGATGAACCTATACAAGAAGAGCATCCTAGTACACCAGAACAAAACCAAGATAATCCTGATGACGTGGAATTTGTTGAACCTCCAACATATATTTATGACACAGATGGAACACGTATAGATATTGAGTACAGAGATGCTGATGGAAATGTGATTGTACCACATACCGCAAAAGAAGAGACAACAACAGATGGCAATAGTGAAGATGGAAATGGCGAATCTCGTACAGATTCTAACAAAAACAAACCAAAACAAGATAAAAATGATGAAATGCAAATGTAAATAAGAGAATAAGTGCTTTAAATTAAATTCCTAGTTAAGCAATAAAAAATCGCAGACAAATCTGCGATTTTTTTATTGTATAAATAACGATATTTTGGAATTAAATAGATAATCACCTTATGTTTACAAATACCTGTTTAATTCTTTAAAACATTTTATTCTACCCCCTCCATTTCCATGCCAACTATTTCGTTATTTACCAAGATAAATGAAACTGCTTTGTTTGTGCCTTGATAGCACTCAATAAGTGTTCTTTCTTCGTTTATTGTCCATGTTAATGTGCCTAATAAACTATACTCACTATCTTCATTATTTCTTGTGTAATAATACATTTTCTTTGTACCATTATCATCTCTAAACTCTGCAAATAATTCCATTGGCATTTCTGGCAATGTTCCTGCATCTGCATGGAAGGTGTAAATTATTTCACCAACAGGCTCTATTGTAAGCACATTAGACTCACCAACAAGGAACTTTTCGCCATTCATTGTAAAGTATTCTTTGTCACCAACAGTTTCTAACTTACATATTAATGAAGTCATGTACTCGGTGCCACCATAAAAGTATATATCAGCATACTTGTTTCTATATACCCTAATCGTCATATCCATGCCACCCGCAGAATATGAAAACTCTCTGTAATCTTCCTCACCAAAAACTTGACTTGCCACAAAATCACTTAGTGTAAGCTTTGTATCATCTTTTATCATATATTTAATATCTTCGTAATAATAAGCAGTTATTAACCCGATAACATAATCTACATATTCATATTTAACCCATGTGCCAAAGAAATTCATATATTCTTCATAAACATCAACCTCATTAGTACCATATCCCCAATCGTAGCTATAAACTGTTTTTGTTTGTCCTTCAAGATTTGGTGTTATATTGAACATTAATGTGATTTCATGGCCATCGTATACAAATACTATTTCTTTATTTCCACAAGAAGATAAATCAATACCATCTAAATTTATGTCTAATGCTGTTAGTTTATGGTATACAATCATATAATATTCTTTAACATAATCTGAGTTTTCGTATAGATATGTATAGCAAATAGCAACATCTCTTCCAACAAACAAGTCAATTATATCTTGAGTTGTTGAGCCAATATATGCTTTTATTTCTTCGCCACTTATATATCCATATACATCTGCATCATTCTTATCATATACAATCAATGGTGATTTTTGACCATACACATAAACAGTATGTAAACCGGCAGTTGAAATGTCATGTTGTGAATCGTCTTCATTTAGTATGTTTTCTTCATGGATTGGCATATATAAACTAAATCCATCAAAAGAGAATTTCATATCATAATCTTTTAATTGCTCGCCAAGTTCTACAACAATCACCTCTACATACGAACCCTTTTGAGTAATTTCCATTTCGCACATTGTCAATAAAGCATCTAAATTATCTTCATTTACAAAAACCACATTTGCAAAAGTATCTACATCTTGATATGTAATTCTTACATTACAAATTGGGGTCGGATTGCCATCTTTTATTTGATTTATAATATTATCTGAATCAAATGAAACCATAGAAGTTTCTAGTTGTATATCTGCTTCCTCTTTGTTGGCAAGAGTTGCATAAAGATATATTCCATCTAAGCTTGGATGCAATGTCACATTTTCGCCGTCTACCGAATATGTCCAAACAAGATTTGAATTCATTCTCCAATTTATGTATTCTACCGTTGTATCATCTGGGTCATAAACTCTAACGGTATAATAGTTTGTATAACCCAAATAGTTAACAGTAAAGTTGTATTCTCCCGCAACAGCAAAGTTTGGCAATTCGCTTCCAGATGCAAGCATACCTTGCGTTAATTCCAATTCATAATCTTCATAACCATAAGTAGTCACATTTAACACAATTTTTTCGGTTGAACCTAATGGGAACTCACTTTTCTTTATATAAGCATACGAAATGTCATCCATTGATACAACAAGCATGTAGCATTCAAGTATTGCTCCCTTATACGAAATTGTAAATTGATAAGCGCCTCTTGTTTGTAAATCAAGCGTTCCAATGGTAATCATATCTGGTGTTAATTCTATACGGTCTGTATCCCCTGCCCATGTTGTGACAGAAATGTGTATTGCATCTTCACTACCAATAACATGAATTGAATCTTCTAGTGAGAGTACACGTGCATCGTCTTCATCATGTACATTTATTGTAAGTTCATTTACAATACCAGCATATTCAAATTGTGTGGTGTAAGAACCAGCTACATTATAATCAAAATTGCTATATGTCATATCGTCCAAAATATCTGCATCTTGCACAACGTCACCAGCATAAGTGTAATAATAGAATAGTGGCTTTTGTCCAACTACAATATCTACCGATTGAACCGCAAAATAACTAACGTCTTCCGGACCAAGAATATATAAAGTAATTGTGAAATTATCTGACCATGTTGTGTATTCGTAAGAGCCTGTAAACTCATTATACTCATTATTAAGACCTATTCTTACAACAAAGGTGTATGTGCCTTCGGTTGTAATATCTGAGTAGTCAGCAACAGCATCACCATTTTGGTTGGTTATTGATACAACATCGACATCACCACTATGGATATATGAAAAACTATATTCTGATGAGTTGCTGTATTTAACTTTTAAACCAAAACTTATGTAATCTGCTACATATTGTCTTGGGTTATCAAATTGAACATCTTGAACAGTTATAGTTGCATCATATATAAACCAATCAAGTTCTAAATCATCTGGATTATTGTAGTTGCCTTTGTAGTCATCTTTTACAGTAAATCTTACAAGAACTTTATATTCGCCAACATTTGTTGCAGAGTTTGTATAACCTGCCTGTCCTGATACAATTTCGGCTTCTACATAAGAAGGTATAGACCATAAATCTAACTCTGGTGTAAATTCACTGCCATCATAAGTATAATCTCTTGTGCTAAGTCTTACCCAAGAAACATCTATGTCTTGTGCATTTATTGTCCAAGGAATTTGTTTGTTTTCTGGTTTGTTGTAATTGCTATTAACAGTAAACTCCAAAACTGCCGTATAGTTGCCTGCATTTGTTGCACTTCCTCCGGATATTATATCCACCGAAACACCATTAGGAAGTGAGCTTACGCCATAAAGTTCAACTGTTTTTTCTACGCCATCATAATCAAACGCCTTACAGAATATATCAACACTAGAAGTATTTACATTGGCTTTGTTTATTGTCCAACCTATTTCCTTATTTTCAGGCTTGTTGTAATTGTCGTTTACTGTAAACTCCACAACTGCTGTGTAGTTTCCAGCAATAACCCCCACATGGCCAGAAATTAAGTTTGCAACAACTCCATTTGGCAAGTCACCGGTTAGTTCTACCATTTTTTGTGCACCATCATAATCAAATGACTTTGTTGCTAAGTCTACTATGTTTGTGTTTACATTGGCTTTATTTATTGTCCAATTAATTTCTTTATTTGCTGGCTTAGTAAAGTTGTCACTTACCGTAAATTCAATAATCGCAGTATAATTGCCTGCATTTCGAGCAGCGTCACCAGAAACAATAGATGCTGTAATACCAGCAGGAAGACCATCTTGACCTACAATCACTACACTTTTTACTGCCCCATCATAGTCAAAAGATTTTGTTTCTAAATCTACCGCACTTGTATCTACTTCTGCCTTATTTACTTTCCATGCAATTTCTTTATTGGCTGGTTTGTTGTAGTTGCCATTAACACTAAACTCTACGACTGCAATATAATCACCTACATTTGTTGCACTTGCACCACTCTTTATGTTTGCAGTCACACCACTTGGCAAACTATTTGTTCCGGTAAGGACAACGGTTTTTTCTGTGCCGTCGTATGCAAATGCTTTTGTTTCTAAATCTACTGTATTTGTATTTGCATCTGCCTTGTTAATTCTCCAAGCAATATTTTTATCTGCCGGTTTGTTATGATCGCCATCAACACTAAACTCAACTACTGCTGTATAATCACCAGCATCCGTTGCGCTTGCACCAGACTTTATGCTTGCAGTGACACCACTTGGCAAACTATCTGTACCTGTTAATGTGACCGTTTTTAACGTTCCGTCATATGTAAATGCTTTTACCCCTAAATCTACTAGACTTGTATCCACACTAGCATCATTTATTCTCCAAGCAATATTTTTATCTATTGGCTTGTTGTAATTTCCATTAACGCTAAATTCAACCACTGCTGTATAGTCGCCAACATCTGTTCCGCTTGCACCCGTCTTTATGCTTGCAGTGACACCACTTGGCAAACCATCTGTTCCTATAAGTGCAATGGTTTTTTCTGTACCATCATAATTAAATACTTTTATTTCTAAATCAATTACACTTGTATCTACATCAGCCTTGTTTATTCTCCATGTAATGTTTTTATTTGCTGGCTTATTGTAATTGCCATTAACATTAAATTCAATTACTGCGGTATAATCGCCTGCATTCGTTGCGCTTGCGCCAGATTTAATACTTGCAGTGACACCACTTGGTAAACCATTTGTTCCTATAAGTGCAACGGTTTTTTCTGTGCCATCGTAATTAAATACTTTTGTTTCTAAATCAACCGTGCTAGTGTTTACATCTATCTTGTTTACTTTCCATACAATTTCTTTATCGGCTGGTTTATTGTAGTTGTCATTAACATTAAATTCTACTACTGCAATATAATCGCCAGCATCTGTTGCACTTGCACCAGACTTAATGTTTGCACTCACCCCAATTGGCAAGCCATCTGTTCCTATAAGTGCAACGGTTTTTTCTGTACCATCATAATTAAATACTTTTATTTCTAAATCAATTGCACTTGTGTCTACATCAGCCCTGTTTATTCTCCATGTAATGTTTTTATCGTTAGGTTTGTTGTAGTTGCCATTAACACTAAACTCAACAACCGCTGTATAGTCACCCACGTCTGTTGCACTTGAACCACTCTTAACACTTGCAGTGACTCCACTTGGCAAACTATCTGCTACAAGTGTGACTGTTTTTAATGTTCCATCATAAACAAATGCCTTTGTTGCAAGGTCTACGTTTGCAGTGTTTACATCTGCCCTTGTTATGCTCCAAGCATGAGTGACACTTGTTGCCGACAATTCATAAAACCTATTAGATAGCTCAAAATTTGCAGTTGCTGTATATTCTCCCACGTTTGTTTTTGCATTGTTAGAATATGTAATGCTTAACCCATTTGGAACGGCAGTTGTAATTACTACCGATTTTTGTGTGCCATCATATACAAATACAGAAGGATTTGTCCACTCCAAATTTGCAACATTTATTGTTGTTTTTTGCACAACCTTTATTGTTATCACGTAATCCTCTAACTCTCCATAACTAAATGTTAAAGCATATTCTCCAACAGGTATTTTTCCATGAGCATCCGCCTGTGGTAAATTAGATGAATAACTATAACCACCTTCTCCTTGTTGGATTATTTGCGTTGTATCGTCATCAAAAAACAACTTAACCGAAAAATCACTATCGGTTATGTTTACTTCATCCCCATAGAGAAATGTGATTGTATTGTTCTCTAATTGATAGTTGTTATCAACAATACTTACTTCAATTCCTGTAATATTTGGACCAGTTTCGCCACAAGCAATAAACAATAGTGCAAGTGGCAATAAAAATATTGATAAAAATATTAACGAAATTTTTTTCATAATCATCTCCTAATGATATATTATATTTTTATACATAACAAGTATACATTTTTTCACAATCAAAAAGCAAACATATTTGGCAATAGTATTATAATCTATATAATTTATGCAAAAAAAAAAAACAGCCCAAACGGGCAAATCAAAATAAATAAATTAAAAAAATATATAATTTTTAATAAATGTTAAAAAAAGGATTATTTGAGTATTTTTTTATTATTTTTGCTAATATACTATTTTTTTTTTAGTATTTTTTATTCGGAATATTTTTAACGTATTTTTTTTAGTATTATGCTTGTTTTTATTATTATAAAATTTTGTCTGCCACATCACCCAAAACTAATCCAAGTTTTTCTTGTGCAATCTTGCTCGCCTCTAATATTTGCGCCTTACCACAATCTCCCCAATTTAAAAGTTCTATTGCTCTCTGTGGTGTGGTTAATAATCTATCATAAATTTCACCATTATCGGGGTCTGGTTTTTTGTCTCCAATTTTATCTATTAGTGCAACCATTCTTAGCTGTGCATAAGTTGGTCTTTCGCCATCACCCTCAATTTTTTGATAGCCTACCAAATATATTGGGTCTTTTAGTGTTGTGTTGGCCTCCTCCATAAACTCTCTTTTTAATGTGTCTATCCTATCTTTATCAAATGTTTCAGGTGTTCCTCCAAACATTCCATAAACTATTCCTTTTGATTTCTTTTCACATTTTAAAAGAACTCTCCCATTGTCATCAAATGCTATGGCATATACTTGCCTTACCGGCATTTCTTTTGGTGGCTCTCCTGTAATCCATGTAATTTTTACCATGTTTAATAGCTCCTATTTTTTTAATGTTTTTACCAAAACTTTATCTTCTTTTGATACTCTATAACTATCACATATTTTTGATATGCTTTTGCTTTGGACATTACTATTTAATGCATTTGATTTTAATAGCTTTAAAGTTTGCTCCCTACATTTTACAAAAGCGACAGAAACAAACCATGCGATTGCCATATCTATATAATAATCTTCGCCTTGCAACTTTGAAATCTTGCAAAACAAATCATTTATTGTTTTGTCTTTTATGTAGTAAGTTAGCAAACAAACTATTGCAAAGCGTTTTGTAAAAATGCTACCACTATTTAAATAATCTAAAATAATTGGAAGAAGTTTTTCGTTTTTTTGTTTAAATATTTTTAATGTGCCAACAAAAGTATCACAAGTTGCCCAATTATCTATTAAAGGCAAAATAAAATCCAACCTGCTTTTTAATAAAAACTCATCTTTCGTTGTTAGTCCAATATAATAGCAAGCAACACAAATTGCTTCATAATTATTTAACGTAATATTATCTAAAAAATCTAGGTATTTACAAAAATCTTTGGCAATTTTGCGCAAATTGGGAATTTTTACCCCTCTTATTTTTACACCAGGAATTAACTTGGCATGAAATCGAGAATATTCCTCATCGATGTAAAAAGTTATTTTTTCATTTAATTCTTTATCATATTTCATTGTGTATATTGTATCAAATTTTAAATATCTAACAAAACAAATCAAACCAAAACCATAATATTTGCTTATTGCTGATATGCTTTGCTTTTATGATTTATCTTAAAATCTCTGATTTGAAAAATCTTTCTTGAAATTCTGTTAGAGCCACAATTTGCTCGTCTGTGTAATTCTTTCCGTCTTTTACAACAACCAATTTGTCATCATCATCGTTTGTTCTATGTATGATTGCAATAACCCTGCCCGTAAATTCTTCTAATGGTTCATGCTCACCCAAAACATAGGCATCTAGTTCCTCACCATCACCAGAAATTGTTCCTGGAATATATCCATAGTTTACGGGATATATAAAGCCGTATTTTGGATGCTTACTTCCAAGTGGTCTATCCATTTTTACATTTACAATTTGACCTATATAACTCTTATTCATAATTCTCTCTCCTATATAATATTTTAGCACATAAAAAAATCATAAGCAAATACAAAATAGAATTATTAAAAAGTTGTATGTTTAATAAAAATATTTTAAACATTATTAAAAAACGAATTAGTTTTAACCATTTTTTACCGTATTAAACAAATGAATTGAGGGGGTATGGTGTATAAAACAAAACACTTAAAATTTTATTTCGTACTTATAAAAATCATAACCATAGTTGGATTTACCAAGCCCACAATTTTTAAAACCAACTTTTTCGTACATCTTCATCGCAGAAGGATTTTGTGTACATACATGAAAGTGCATTCCGTCTGCACCCATCTTTTTTGCTTCTTCTTTGAGCAAGCCCATAAAATATCCACCAATGCCCATTGATTGATAATTTGGAGAAACACAAATCCTTGCTACGCATATTGGCTTTGTTAACTTAACTTCCACAGCCTCATCTTCTGCCTCATTTTTGCCCAAATAACTAACGGCAATTATTTTGTTATTATCTTTAAGTACATATAGTTTTTTTTGAGCAATATCTTGCTTAATTAAAACTTTGCTAGGATATCCATTACCCCATGTTGTAAAAGTATTTTTTATAACATCTTGATATAAACTAAACACCTCGTCAAAATCTTTTATGCAAGCCTTTTTAAAAACATAAACCATATCATTCTCCATTTTTTAAAATAATATAACCTTATATTAACATGTTTTTCTAATAAATAAAACAAAAAAAACGCCATAATTTGATTGTGCTAATTATGTATTAAAAAAAAGTCAATATTATATTAATACTGACTTTTTATTTTACCTTGATAATTCATTACAATTGTCATCCACTTTGTCTAATTGTGCTTTTGGAACATATATTACCTTTCCGTAATCGGGTTTAAATTTAGGATTTCCAAAACTAATCCAAACAATATCCCTTCTCTTATCTTTTATTCCTGCATTGCCAGAATCTTGTCCATCAGTAAAACAAATTTTGTTTACATCTTTTCGCTTTGTAAAAGCGCTACTAGCGACATCAAAATTAGTTCCTCCACCAACTTCAATTTTAAGATGGTCAATATCTGATTCATTTTTTATTTCTACAAAACCATTAAATCTACTATTAAAAGTTCCTATCTTTATTGCTGAATCTTTAAGTAAATTTTTAACTTGTCTTAAAAAATTTTTTAATAGGTCTACACTAACTGATCCGCTTGTATCAAGTATTATTTCGGTTTCAGATTTATCATCATACTCAACATCTTCTATTCTTGCTGCATAGCCAGACGCTTTATCAGAAAATTTATGCCCCCAAGCCTCATCTTCAAGTTCTAGGGCTTTTTTTAGCATTTTTTTCCAATTTGTAACTGATTTTGCTTTCCCTATATTTTCAAAACTAACCGCTTGAGTTTGGCCTTCAAGTCCACGCCTTATTCCGTTGATTTTTCGCATTACATCTTCGGCACGTTTTATTTTTTCTTCGTTATTTTTTTCAAAAATTTCTTTTTCACTTGTATCTTGTGATTGATTTTGATTGCCCAAATTAGATTTATTATTTCCCTGCTCTTTTTGTTTCGTGGTCTCTTCCCACATAGAATGGTCATCATGACCAACCTGCGAATTTTCCTGATCGCCACCATCATTTTGTTCTTGCTGTTGATTTTTTTCTGCCAAAAGCTTTTGGTACAATTCTTCTGCATCAAGTTTTATAGCATCAGCAATATCAACAACGCCCTCTGGCATTGGTAAACCGTCTTTTTTTAAGTGTTGATTGATTACACCATCGGTTGCTATATTCCATAGTTTATGATTTTTTCCCTTACTTCTTTGTATGTGGTTTAATGCTATGTGACACACCTCATGTGCCATAATAAAAACTTGTTTGTCTTCTGATAAAGTTGCCATAAAATCGGCATTAACATAAATAATTTTGCCATCGGTTGCAGCCGTATTTATGCGATGGCTACCACCAACAATCTGATATTGTACGCTTGAAATTGTAGAGCCAAAGTATGGGTATTTTATAAGCATCTTCTTTTTTATTTTATCTATATCAAAAGCTATATCTGCCATAATTCACCGCCTATTCTACCAAAAGGCATAACCTTAAAATGGTTTCAGATACTTTTTTTAAGTCGGACGCAAGCACAATAATCGTACAGTCGGCCGGGAGCTCCACATCACTTATTGCTTTGTATTTTAACAATTCGTAAAACTTTTCTTGGTTTTCTTTGTCTATTAAATCAATATTGTTAATTATGATTTGATGGCTTTTGTTACCTTTTACAATACCATAAAACCATGATGGCGCTTTTAAGCCTTTTGCCATATTGGTAATGCCAAAATGTTCGGATGGGGCATTTGCCTCGATTATAGTTGAATCTTCAAATTTTTCTAGCGGGATTCCCAACGCCAAAACAGGTGAGATTTTGGATAATTCTTTAATTTTGTTTATTTTAGTACTCAATGCCATAGCCATCCTCCCCAACTATATTTAAAGCACATTCGGCAATAATTTGTGCTCTTTCAGGGTCATTGCGTATCCAAAGAGAATCGTATGCTGATAATACTTCTTTTCCCATTGTTTTTGAGATAAAACTACGTACTGCTGGCAAATCTTTTTCACCTGCTACGCAAAGCCCAACAAGTGTGGAAAGTTTTTGGGAAATATCCATTTCTTCGTAATCTCTTGCATCATACCTATTATTAACCACATCTTCAACAGATAGTTGAATATTTTTAACAAAATCAACAAAATCAGCGGTTAATTCTTCCCCAATTGCTGGCTTTAAGGCATTTGGGTTTTTTGTTGAGTAAAGCACATTGCTTGCAATTTCCCATTTACGAGGGTCTGTTACAATGTGTGGGTTTTCTTCATCTAAATCTTGGTTAAGTACATCTCCATTACGGCTCATTATATAAGCAACAATAGCAGGATGTATTTTTGCCCTATTAGAATTGTTTTTTGCTGTGTGTTCTTGAGTTTCAATCTTTGAAATACCCGTTGCCCAGTCTAACCAATCATTTTTATCTACTTCGTAATAAATATGAGAAAATCTTCTAAACAATGCATTAGTAAGAGGATACGCGGCCAGGTTGTCGGCACTTTCGTTTCCAGCAGCGACAACAACTGCATTTTCTGGAAGAGGCCAAAGCCCGTCCTTACCTGCACGATCCAAAACAATGCTATAAATTAAACTTTGAACAGTTGGTTTAACATTAGTGAGTTCATCGATAAACAAAACATGTTTTTTGTTAGGATCGGCTTTACATTTTTCACAAAGTTGAGTGTACCATAGTGGTGGAATAAATTTCCCAGTTTCTCTATCTAGAGTTCCATCAATCTCTTCTGGATTCATTTGTGGTCTTAATGTTATTCTTGTTGCAGTTGGGTCTAATTGTTTTACTCTACCCGACTTACCAACTCCAGATGGTCCATGCAAAAATATTGTTGCATTAGACTTCACATACAACTTTAGTAAAGTATCATTATCGAGTTCATCAAACGAAAGGCCATATGGATTTACTTGTTTTACTTTTATATTTTCTTGATTTTCTTGATGATTTTGCAAGGAATCTATTTGCTCTAATTCTTTATCAAATGCTTCCTGCAAAAAACCTTGTGCAGAGAAATCACCACCGTTTTTAGCACTATATTGTATAAAACCATTTGTCTTGATTTTTCTAACATCTATTGCGTTTAAAAAACCACGAATGGAGCTGTTTTGCCAAAGAAAATTATACTTATCTCGATCTTTTGGATAAAATGGAATTCCTCCAATTATAGCTTCTTCTGTCCTAACATCGATATAAGTTGCCTTTTCGTTTCCTTTTGGGTTTATTGATTTTGGCATTTCATCCCAGTTTCGTATTGTCCAAGTAATAGGCTCTACTTTAATCCAAACATATCCATATGGTGAAATTTTTTCCCCATCCGAATAAAAATTTTTTTCTTCAAACGGGTTGCTTTTTACCCTAACATATTTTTGCCCTTGATATTCATATTCTAAATTCTCTACGTATTTGTCTTTACTGCCAGCTTCTAAATGACCAATATATTTTTTGCCTGTTGCTAAAATTTTATTTTTATTAAATAATAACTCTAATTCATCTGAATTGCTTGCTTTTGTTTTTGGATACTCGCCAAATTCAATGGTATGATAAATAACCTTTCCATCGGTATCTTTAACATGAGCGATTTTTCCAAAATTATTCGACATGCTTCGTGCAGATATAATGCTATCTACATTAAGGTGCATTGCTGGGCAAATGCCCATACTTTTGTCATCCACACGGGCACCTTCGTATATTTCGCCGTTTTTATTTATGGTGTAGATTGCATCACTATATAGGGAAGCACCAGAGCGTAGCCAGTAGCGTGTTGTTCCTTCTTTACCAGTCTTTGAATCTACAAACCAACATTGGCTTGCCCCATTAGCCAACGCATAATCAGTTGGTGTTACTACTCTTTCTTCTTTATCTAAATTATAAACATCCTTGTACGAATCTAAATATACTAAATCTTCTGTCGAAAAGAAAGTGGAATTACTTATTTGATGTAAGTCTGTATTAGCCAACTTGACAGGAATAATAAATTTGGATATGTCCGCTTTTCCCATATGTAAACTCCTTTTTTTTAATAATTATATCATAAGTATTTACAAATGTAAATACTGAATCTAAATTAATAAAAAAAGAATCTCAAATAAAATTTATTTGGTTCTTTTTAGAATACCGCATATTATAATAAATCTGCTAAACATTAAAAAACATATCAAATTTATTTGCCAACTCATTTGCTACGCTTTTGACAAAATCATAAAATAACCAAATTTTTGTTCATTTAATCTATTTATAGTATCGTTTTTTTTAACAAAACAAAAAAAGTCAACATTGTAAAAATGCTGACTTTTTATTTTACATTGATAATTCCGGCCCTGCAGCTGCCCGCTCGGCATTTATCAAGTTTTGTAAGTCTTTTGGATAAACATTAATAACTTTACCACAGCAAGGGTGGAAATCACGATTGCTATAAACAAGCCAAATTACATTAGTTCCTTTCAAGTCTTTTTTTGGCATTGTTCCCGGACAAGGCTCTCCGTCAGTAAACACAATCTTATTTACTTCTCTTTTTTTAGAGAAAGAACGAACTGCCAAATCCCAATCTTCCGTCCATGCAGAGCGGCCACGAGCTGCCGATGGAATTTTAAAATTATCAATATCCTTGTTTGACTTTATTTCAACCATACCCCAAAACTTTTCATTAAAGCAACCAACTTTTAATTTAGACTCTTTAAGAATTGGTTTTAATTGCCTTAGAAATGCTTTAACCATTTCAAGAGATACTGAGCCAGAAACGTCTATCATAACTTCGGTTTCTGCTTGGTCTAGGGCATCATTTTCTTCGAGTCTATAAGCATAATTATTTTCTGCAATGCTCTTTCGCTGAGACCAAATCGTTTCTGTTTTCTCAACCTCTCGCCTTAGTAGTAATTTCCAATCAAGAATAGGTTTTGCTTCGCCAACATCTCCAAATTCAATGTTGCCACTTTCGGATTTTTTCAATTCTTGGTCGCGCATTCTTTCCATATTTCGTCTTGCACGCTCACGTCTTTCTTGACGATTTTCTTGAAATTCAGCTCTTTCATCAAACTGAGACTCATCAAATTCTGGCAAACGTGCATTTGGGTCTAACTGGCTATTTTTAGAAGATTGACTTTGATTTTGCCCACCATTTTGAGCAGATTGCTTTTTCTGCCCATTTCCTTGTTCTTGGCTTTCTTCAAATGCTTTTTCCCAAAGACTGTGGTCGTCAGTAAATTGTTCGCCGCTGCCACTGCCAGCACTTTGTTCTTGTTGTTGCCCACCTTGGTTTTGCTCACCAGAATTGCCACTTTGTTTTGAACTTTGACCTTGGTCTCCTTGATTTTGCTCAGAAGAGCCTTGCCCATTCTGTTCTTGACTTTGCTGACCATTTTGGCTTTGTCCTTGACTTTGCTGACCTTGTTGTTGCTGACCATTTTGGCTTTGCTGACCATTATTCCCAGATTGCTGTTGCTCAGCTTGTTTTTCACGCAACAATTTCTCGTAAAATTCTTCAGCACTATAATTCAAGGCTTCTGGCATATTAACATAGCCTTCCTTAATTTTAAATCCGTCACGTTCTAAGTTTGCATTGATAATAGCGTCTGTGGCTTGGTTCCAAAGTTCTGGGTCACGTCTTTGCCCGTCTTTTCCCATAATTCTATACATGTGCTCAAATTTTACGTGCATAAGCTCGTGGGCTATAATAAACAACTTATCATCATC
>JAGCEE010000335.1 GCA_017650795.1 Clostridia bacterium
ATTTTTTTAAGAAAATACATTCAAAAAGTTTTAATAATCTTGGTTGTGATATTGTTCGTCTTGTAATGTTTCGTTGTCTTGGTTATTATTTTGTTTTGGCTTTTTTCGTAAATATGTGTCTATGTTTTTTATACCTCTATAAGTATTTATGTTTGGATAAATATAACCATAACCAAACGGCATGCCATATCCCATTCCATAACCACCATATGGTGCTTGATAATAGCCATTATAACCACCGTCTATATAATAAGTGTCATTGTCTCTATTTCTTCTATAAGGGTTGTTTTTTCCGGCAAATTCGTATGTGTCTATATTTGGCTTAAACCTTGATGTCTTTATACTATCCTCGTCTGTGCTTTTATCTTCTGACAAATTATTTTTTTCTCCTGTTTTGTCTATTATTACATCATTATATCTATGTGGAATGTCATTTTTAGAAACATTTTCAATTAAATCATAATTTATTATTCCCAAGATACTATCCAACTGAGAATCTATGCTTAAATAATAGTTTAGGCGAGTATCTAGGCTTGATTTTAATATGTTATACTTCGCAATTATTGAATCGGTTTTTGAATTATACTCACTTTTTATTGCTTCAATATTAGAAAAGTTATTATTTACTTCATTTTTTGTTATTTTAATCTTGCTTATATCTGATAATACCGCTGTATTGATATCATTTAACGCTTTTAATTTATTATCATTAAGTTTTATGTCTTCTTTTTTAAGTTCACTACAAAGCATCTTAATTTGATTGGCTTTTGCTATTAAACTTATTTTATTGCTGGTGACCATATCGTTTACCTCAATAACAGAAACAATAGTGTTATTAAGCTTTGTTATATTTGTAAAATAGTCACCAAGTGCTTTGTTTGTGGCAGTTAAATAATTATATTCAGGACCAATTTTATCGAGGCTCATAAAATCATCAATAATAAGCTCTCTTGACTCAATTGTCTGTATGTTATTTAGAGTATCTGAAAGCATTGTCATAGTGCTAGAAAGCTTGGTTATGGCGCTATCAGACGATGGAGATGAACACCCAACAAGTATAAACAAAACAAATACAAACATTGTGGTCATAATGCCAAGTATAATATTCTTATTTTTCATACTTTTAGTATGTTTGTTTATAACAATTTTATACAAATTTGTTTAACCATAATAAATATTGGCAATAAAAGACATGAGGAAAATATGACAGAAATAGAAAGAAATGAACGATACAATAAATATGTTGAGGCAAAAATAGCCAAAACTCATGCTTGGCCGAGTTTATTTAATGCTTTTTGGATAGGCGGGTTTATATGTGTTTTAGGACAAATATTTAATGATTTGCTTCTTATTTGGTTTCCAACTATGGCAACACAAAGCGCTTGGACATTCACTCTAATCTTTTTAATATTTTTAGCATCATTCTTAACCGGTCTTGGTGTATTTGATAAGATTGCCGTTTATGCAGGCGCAGGAACAATAGTGCCAATAACAGGTTTTTCGAACTCTATTGCAAGTCCTGCAATGGAATTTAAAAATGAGGGTATAGTTTTTGGTATGTGTGCAAAGATGTTTGTTATTGCTGGGCCTGTAATTGTATTTGGTACTGTTGCAAGCATGATTGTTGGGCTTATCTATCTGTTTTTATAAATATAAATTTAATAAAATGCCGTTGTTTAAGATTTAACTATAAAAATACAGATATAACTTAATTTTAAGGTTAATAGGAGAGCAAGTATGAGTGACTCAAAATATCAAACAATATATTTTAAAAACAAACCAAAGATTATTGGATTTTATTCTATTGTTGGACCAAAAGAAGGAAAGGGGAGCCTAAAAGAATATTTCGACTATATCATGAAAGATGATTTGTTTGGAGAAAAAACATATGAAAAGGCAGAGCGAAAAATGGTGGAGCAGGCAGTTATGGGAGCAGTTTATAATGCAAATATAACGCCAAAAGAACTGCAACTATTTTTATCTGGTGACTTATTAAATCAGATTGTCACATCTTCATTTGCTGCACGTTCATTTGATGTGCCATATGTTGGTCTTTTTGGCGCATGTTCCACTATGGCAGAAAGCCTCGCTGTTGGTGCTAGTTTAGTAAATGCTGGCTATTTTAATAATGTTGCTTGTTCAACCGCTTCTCATTTTTCTACCGCTGAAAGGCAGTTTAGGTATCCATTAGAATTAGGAAATCAAAGGCCTCCAACATCTCAATGGACCGTCACAGGAGCTGGTTGTTGTATACTATCTAATAAGGGTGATGGACCTGTTATAACAAGCGCAACATTTGGTAAGGTGACAGATTTTGGAATAAATGATGTTAATAATATGGGTAGCGTAATGGCACCCGGAGCAGCATCAACACTAATTGCTCATTTTAACGATACAAATACAACTCCCGACGACTATGACCTAATTGTGACAGGTGACCTTGGTAAACTTGGCAGTGAAATACTGATAGATTTAATGGAAGACCATGGCTTTAAAATGGGCGTTAATTACAATGATTGCGGTCAAATAATATACAATGGAAAACAAAGTGTGCTTATGGGTGGAAGTGGTTGTGGATGCTCTGCCACAGTTCTTAATTCTTATATATTAAAAAAGATTAAAAACGGGGAATATAAAAAGGTATTATTTGTCGCAACTGGTGCACTGCTTTCCGCAACATCAACGCAGCAAGGCGATACAATACCAGGTATTGCACACGCAGTTGTAATAGAATCACAAGAAAATTTTGATAACTCAAAAAAGAATGTAAAAAGCAAAAAAAGGAGCAAAAAATAATGTTGCCTTGGTATGAATATTTAATTGTTTTTTGTGTTGGTGGTCTAATTTGTATGATTGGCCAAATACTGATTATTTCTACAAAGATAACCACTGCGAGAATACTTGTTTTGTTTGAAATGATTGGTGTATTTTTAGCAGCCATAGATATTTATGAGCCAATATCTGCATTTGCAAAAGCGGGAATAAATGTTCCAATAGTTGGCTTTGGTGCAAGTCTTGCAAAAGGTGCAATAAATGCAGTTAAAGCGCAGGGGTTATTAGGAGTATTTACTGGTGGGATGGCATCGGTTGCTGGTGGCCTTGCCGCCGCAATAGGATTTGGCTTTTTGTTTGGCTCTTTGTTTAAAGCCAAAACAAAAAAGTTTTAGATTTTTTGTTATTGATTTTTAAATATAATAACGACATATTCCTAAAAAAATGTAGTAAAAAAAATTGCTTCTTTTTCATATATATAAAGTATGAAAAAGGGGCTTAATTATTTAAAAAAAATTAAACATAAAGTAAAAATTATTATGGTAATAATAATTACTATTGTTATTGTGGGTTTAATCTATTTAAATGTTGTTGTTAATCCTATTATTATTTCAACTAGCACAGCAAAGATTCGTTCACTTAGCCAAAGGGCAGTAGAAACAGTTGTGTGGCAGGTGATTAGCGACTCTGCCATTTATGATTCGCTGATTACAATAGTAAGAAATGACAATGGAAAGATACTAGCAATAAACTCAAATGCTGTAAGTATTAACATGCTTGCACTTGAATTAACCCAAAAGGCGCAATTAGCCCTATCTGACACGGGTGCAAAAGGGGTAAATATACCAATAGGCACGTTTAGTGGTATGCCTATTTTTACTGGTAGGGGACCAAGTATAAATATAAAAATGCTGCCTATTGGCACCATTTATTGTAAGTTTAATTCTTCATTTACTTCCGCAGGAATAAATCAAACCAATCACAGAATTTATTTAACTGTTCATTCTTCGGTTAGCATGATTTTGCCCACAGCAAGTCAAATTATAGACACAGAAACCCAACTAATGATTTCTGAAAGCATTATTGTTGGAGAAATACCTCAAACATACTTAAACTCTACAAGCCTTGATGAAATGATGAACTTAATACCATAATAGTTAATGAATAGTGAATAATGAAGAATATATATATGTATATTGGTTAAAATAGTGAAGATAAGGTTATAAAAATAAACATTGAAATAGTTTAAAAGTGTGTAATAACAAGACAAAATTCTATCTTAGTTTTACCTTATCTACAACTGAGCGCTTAATTTCATCACTCATGGAAGCATAATGTTTTTTTGTTGTGTTAATATCTTTATGCCCAAGTACCTCTGCAACAACGTATATATCGCCGGTTTCACGATAAAGTGAAGTGCCATATGTACTTCTTAGTTTATGTGGTGTTATCTTTTTTAATGGTGAAGCACATAAACTATATTTTTTTACTAATTTTTCAACAGCTCTAACCGAAATTCGCTTTTTTTGCAAACTCAAAAATAGGGCAGTTTCATCACTGTCTTCATCCAGCCAACAGCTTCGTTCTTTAATCCAATCAACAAGTGGCTCTCTAACTTCATTAGAAAAATAAAGTATAGTTTGATTTCCGCCTTTTCGTATTATTTTAAAGGCA
>JAGCEE010000336.1 GCA_017650795.1 Clostridia bacterium
AACCTGCAGATATTAGTTCAATTCCTATCAAGGCCGACCTTCCTAAGTTTGAAACAAAGTATGTTACACAAAAGTTCTTTGGTAGTGAAAAGTCCTATCCTATTTTAAGAAAGTATGGGGGTGATACTACATTGGAATTTTATGTGTTCACCGCTCGTAGTGATAATGCCTTTATCCTACACAATTTCTTAAAGGATTATATGAAGGCTGACTTGAATGGTGCAGGTTTGTATTACCACAAGGAATTTGGAAAAGCATTTGACCAAATAGACATAGAAATTTACAATAGAACAGACAACCACATTTATTCGTATAGATTGAAGAATTGTATAGCAACAAACTTTGATGATGGTTCATTAAGTTATGAATCAGACGATATTGTAAAGTTTACATTGACTGTTCATTACGATGATTGGTATGTTGTTTCTTATGAAGATGATAAAGACAGTGATAATTTTGGAATGATTACATCCAGCTAAGGAGTATGTTTAAATGGGAATCGGTGATATGATTTGTGAATATATCTATAGTAGTTTTCTATTATTGAAAGCTGCTTTAGAGGTAGCACAAAAAACATCTAAGGCTTTGCTAAAAGCTCTTGATACTTTATTCAATACATTATTGGAATTGTGCCGTAATGTAATTGATATTGGTATTAAGACAATCTTAGATGCTATCCGAGTGTTCCAAAAATGGCTGGTGGATAAGCTGCTTAACTTAGATTTTAGTGCTTTGTGCGATGGTATGTTCAAGTGTACCGCTTTATTGGAAGAAGTATTAGACCCTAATTCTTTGTTAAGTAGAACATTGAAGAAATACACAAATTATAATTCTCGCCCACAAGAGGAATTATATGCAGTTGTAAACGATTTTAGACAATTCAAGGACACTATTTGTAACTTTGGATTTACATACAACTTTGGACTAAGTGCTGTCAAGGCTATGCTTAACCAATATTCTTCTATGGTTAATAGCTTCCTTGATATGTTGGAACGAAACAAAGAAAGAATTAGAAGATTCCTACAAAAGTATCTTGATACATTGATTAACATCGGTGTGTTTGATTTGTTGGATAAACTAAAGAAGTTCTTTGATTGCGTATTGATTGATACTGATATTTGTTCTAACATAAAGACCGCTAACTCATTCTACAATACGATGTTATCCAAGATGTGTATTGAAGAAGCCGGTGATGGTTATAGACTTGATTCAGGTAAGTCTGCATACTATATGAACGCATTTGATAGTAGAATAAATCAATTAAAAAATTCTACCAAGGAACTACAAAAGTTGATTGACAGTATGATTTCACCTTCACAAGTCAAGGCCGCTAACAATGCCTTTAATTTGGCTGCAAACATATTCCCAGGTGGTGCTTCTTGGAGTGATATTAAGAATGGTAACTTTTGGAAGAAAAACAAGTGTTACCAATACTTTAAGATGAAAAGAAGAGCATTTATTTCTGCATTCAAGAATGAACACCCTGAACTAGCTAAACAAAGTTCCGATGCTATTCTAGGGGGTATGACCATTGATGATGCCAATGGATTTGTTACAGTAGATTTCGTAGATGAAGAAGGTAATGTAGTAAATTATAGATTTGATAGTTCTAATTTGCCAAATGGTGTAACAATAGAAACGGACAACGAAGCTGAATATGTACTTAACCAAAGTGGTGAAAAGTATGAAACCAATGGTGCTTTGTACAATGAAGAAACCGATGAAATTATTTCAAATTTAAGGGGTGCGATAGAAATTTCTATTCATAACAATGAAACCCTCAAAGCCCAAGTTCAGCGTAAGTGTAGTATTCCAGGTTACACAAGGGAAGATGAACTTATGAAAACATTTTAAGTGAGGTGATATTATGAATGTTTATGAACAGCAAAGAGATATATTGTTTGAAGCTTGTAAAAAGGTGGCAACTGACCAAAAATGCCCTAAATGGATTGCTGACCTATTAAGGGATGCCGTTATGAAGGCTAAACAAACCAAAGAAGAATTTCCATCCCTTGATAATTCGTCAGAAAGCCCCACTGCAGCCCTTCCTTTACAAATAGGTGACATAGTAGTCATAACCA
>JAGCEE010000035.1 GCA_017650795.1 Clostridia bacterium
GTAAACAATCCTGAAAAAGCTATAAAGATGGACTTACAAATTTATCGTAAGAATCAAAGAAAAATTTTTTCAATGCTAAGGTCTTCACCATACTTACACGATGTTATTTTTCCAATGTTTTATGAAGTTAAAACCGCAAGGGAATTTTACGAAAATAATATGTTTGAAAAGATACAAACACAGGTGTTTAAGTTTCTAAATATATTAAACAAAAAAGTTGAATTGGAAAAAGATTTTTGTGAGGTGAAAGATGGCATTGAGAAGTAAGCATTTCTTTAATCGTGAAGAATTGACCAAGTTCGTAAACGATAATAAGATTACAAAGGATAATATTCAGGCAATCACTGTAATAGAAGATAAACATTTTGTGTTGTTCTATTGGGAAAGCACTACAATCAATGGATAAGTTTGAGATTACATTAGAAGAACTTGAACAAATATGTACTGAATTAGGATTAGAACTAATAAAACATTGTGGTCATTCCTTTACGAATGTCTATGTAAAGTTACCAGAATCCGAGATTTGGAATAAAAATGTAATAGATGCTAGGGGTGTAATATCTTGCACTTTCATTGACACATCTGTTCCAATTACTATTGAATCAACCGACGAATATAATACCGTACTTGAACTTTTCTTTACATTCAGGGGTGATTATAGGAGTGGCTATTCTTTAGTAAGTAATGGTAACAATCCTTACTATGGACTTAGGAATGCTGCTGACTTAAAGAAGAAATTTAAATGGTTAATTAAGAAATTCAAAGAGAAACAAGTGCATTATAAACTTAAACATTTGGAAAAGGACTTTATGTAAAAATTATTTTACAAAAAAATTAAGATTATGCCTTGACAAATAACTTTAAATAACCTATATTTACATCGTAAAACAAAACAAATCACTTTAACAAAGGATAACACTATGATGAATAACAACAACACCAACACCACCAACGAAATTTCCACCATCAACGCCGCTCCGGTCAAGATTCGCACTCGTAAGTGTGTAGAACCCATTTCCAAGGCAGAAGCAAGTGAACTTCAGTCTTTCCTTATGGGTCACGGCCTTTGCATTAAGAATGCAAAGAAGTTGATTCGTGTCTATCGTTACCTCGGTCATAAGAATAACAAGATTCTTACCTCCCGCGACTTTATGTACATTTGCCACGCAGATGAATGGCGTGAAAACAAGCAGAAGATTTTTGATGATATTCTTTCCTATTCCCTCAAGGTTATGGATAATGCCGAACAGGTCAAGCATGCGGAATATGTTAAGAATATGGAAGCTGTTGAAGAAGACCTCCTCATCAACCACGGTGTTCGTATGGTTTGGGACAAGTCCAAGACGGTTCGTTTCCTCAAGTTCAAGCACGTTATCGCAGACCGCGACATTTTGAAGCCGCTTGATGAATTTGCCAAGCACAACACCAACTTTGTTACCAATCGCATTTACAAGACCAAGGATGGTAAGCACCTCAAGATTTTCCAGAAGTTGGCTCAGATTTTTGAAGAAACAGACCCGACCATTCCTTTCTACGATTGGCACTCTTTCCGCTATGTTACCAAGAATGGTCAGGTAGTAGCCGCCTATTCTATGGTGGATATGAAGGATGAAATTCGTACGGCCTTTGCTAAGGGTATCAAGGACAAGTTTGATTACAACCTTAACATTATGAATAAGGATTATATCAATTCCATTGTTGCCAAGTTTGATGCTCAGCACGATGCCGAACTTGCAGCCCTTGAAAATGCCTAATAAAAATTAGATGGGATATAGTTGGGGGCTTAAAAACCCCCAGCCATTGTGTTTTATTATGAAAAAGATTTTAGCATTACCAAAGAAAAGATTTGATAAGTTAATGAAACGAAACGGCTGGAATGATGCGAACATTCCTGACAATGCCGCGTTTATTTCTATTTGTTGCCACCCGAATATCAAAGAAAATTATTTAAAGAAAATTAGAAAAATTGATGATGAACATTGGTTTAAGTATGACCACCCAAATGTTCTTAACATTGAATTTGATGATATTCCTTGTGAAACTAAAGATACTCCCTATGGTATGGCATACGGTTTAACCGACGCAGATGCCACTAGGATTGCCGATTTTGTAAAGGCTAACCAAGATAAGGAAATCTTTTATATTCACTGTATGGCGGGTAAAAGTCGCAGTGTAGGGGTTGGAATGGCTATTAGTAATTTTTATTTTGCTCCTATGACTTGCTATCAGGGAACCGAAGAAAGAAATGAATATGTAATGCTTAAAGTTGGAGAGAAACTATGATTAGTATTGATGAAATTGTAGCTACAAAGAATCGTTTGGAATTGTTGTTCAACAACACAGATAATGCTGAAGAAAAGTTGGCAGTTAAGATTATTAATGGAAATCTTACCGACTTGATAGCCCAATTGAACAATATGACTCAATCACCACAATTCAAAGAAATGGCAAAGCAGTTTGAAAATGACTCCAAAGAAGTTTAAAAAGATTTGTATAAAATATTTTACTGACCCTGCATTCACTATGGAAGATATTTCTAATGTTGACGATAAGTCAATAACAATTAGTATATTTTATTATGGGTATGGTGTTTTAAGATATTGTTGTGGTGATGATAAAGAAAAATCTTTTCTTTTATTAGCCGATAAGTTTAGATACAATGAAACAAGTGGTAAGATTCTACCTTGCCGAAATGATGGGTCTTTTATCGGTATTTGGAATGACTATACAAAATTATATAATGTAGGTCATAATACACTTATAAAAATTATTTTAAATATTATAGAAAAAATCAAGATTGCTAAAGTAGAATACAAGAAACAACTAATAGAAAAGGACTTTGTATGAAAGTTGAATTTTTCGTACCATTGACTATTGAACACTATAAGACTAGGAACTTTGACCAAAAAGCTCCTGTTCCTAATTTTAATCACGATTACATCATAGAACAAATTGAAGCACAAAGACAAAACGATTTGAGCGAAGATGATAGTGAATTTTACATAAAAGCGAGCAGGAAGATTCCACCCTTTAGAGTGGAGTTAGTTCACTTAATTGATAAATACAATACAAAGGAATATCATTTTAATGATGATGAAATTGAATACTTGAAAGAGTATAAGGAATATTTAATTAAGGAAAATAAATGAAATATATAGTTTGGGTTTTGATATTATTGCTTGTCTTTACATTTTTTGGAATAAGTTTAAATTGTCTATTCACCTACCCAGCACCTGAATGTTACATTGGAATCCCTGGAGCTGTTGCTTTGGGTTACATACTTGGAGATTATTTCTTTGACAAAACTACTTAGATACATTTGGAAAAAGACCCACAGGGTTAAGTATATGAAAGTTCAAACACCTAACCTATGTGATGAATACAGATATGTACCTCAATGGTGGTTTCTTTGGTGGCATTGTTCGTGGCACGAAATAGGCTATCAATATGAAGTTCCTTATTCTTATGAAGATGAAGCTGATGCCTGGGAGTCATATTATCGTCAAATGGTAGCATTAAGTTTAATGACTTTTGAAGAAGCCCAAGCTAAATTTGAATATTACCGAAAGAAAGATTCTATCAATAAAAAGAAAAAAGAATTATAAAAAGACTTTTAGTAAATTTTATTTAACACAAAATCCATTGACAAGTTCAGTGGATTTTCTTATATTAAAAACAAAAACTAACACAAGGAGTAAACTATGAAGAAATGGCTTTGTCTAACCCTCCCAATTTGCTTGGTTGGTTGTGGTATTATGATTGCAATTGAAAACCTCTGTAAGGTTAAGATTGATACGATTATTTTCGGTGTATGGGGCTTTGCTAGTGCCATTATTGCCGAAGTTATTAGTCAGAAGTACAACCTTTTTAGGGAGTGGTAAACTATGGAAAATTTTATTATCCCAATAATGAACATTCTTCAGGTCGGTTACATCCTCTTGATTCTTTACCTTATTTTCAATAAGTCAAATTGTTCAAGACAGAAGATGGCAGACTTGTATTTGATTTCTTGCGTAATTGCCGGCTTTGTCCTTATTATGTCACTTGCTTGTGGTTTCATCTTTAGCTCAGTCCTTTGGGGTCTTATGCTTGCAATGGATGTTTATAGCTACAATTCTTGTTCAAAGGGTTAAGTTATGAATTGTCAGATTTGTGGAAAGCAACTTGAATTGGTTGACCCTTCCAATGTTGATGTAACACTCGCAGATGGTAAGGGTGAACCAATAATGAACCGTCATTTCGTGGTTTGTGAAAATTGTGCTTGCAAGGTTCTTGCTTTGTTTGTTACAACAGACCCGATGTGTAAGAAGTGCGATAAGGAACACTAGATGAAAAAGATATTCATTGACATAGAAAACACTATTATTGATTCTTTGTTTTCTCGTAATTGGATGCCAGAAAACATTGAAAGAATTAAGAAGTTTTTGAAGACAAATGAAAAAGATACCTTGACTGTCAATATCTTTACTTGGGGTTGGAAGACTACCAAGGATATTGAACCTGAACTTGTTACTATGTTGTTTGATAAGTTGGAAGTACCTGCAAGCAATCGTGGTAATGTGGTAATCAAGGAAAATTCAGTTGATTTAGCCATTGAAGAAGGTTGGTTAAAGCCTGAAGATAAAGAAGAAGCCATTTGTCCAGGTATGATGAGTGAATATGGTTTATCTAAGGTTATGATGTTCTTAAAGATGAGTGAAAAATTCATTCCAGGTACAACAGCAATCCTTATTGACGATTTGGTAAATGAATATAGCTATGAAACTATTGGTAGTAATGTAAAAGTAATTTTACATAATCCAAAGGAAGTATGACCGAAGAAGAATATAAACAATTAATGAGTGATTGTGGGTTTTCTGTTATAGAGGATGACCTTGCTTCACCTGGTTTGTATTATGTTGCTTTTTATGGTGATTCTAATAAGTGGCAAAATGCTTTCGCTGTCTATGATACCGATAATGGTGAAGTAACATCATATACGGAGTTACGATTTGAAAAATTACTCGGAATTTCTGTAGTAGAAGGTTCAAAGATAGATACGAAAGATATAAATGTACTAAGGCCGATTGTTATAAGCATAGCTGAACAATACAAAAATTTACTTGTTTTACAAAAGAAAGAAGAAATTAAAAAAGATTTTGAGAATGACTGAAAAATACCCTTTACACGATGAAAAGCCAGAAGTTCACCCAAGAGGTGCGAACATCAAATATTGTCCGCATTGTATGGGTGGTTTGCCATTTGGTGACCTTGGATGTGTAATCAAGGATAAAGCCATTTGGTACGGAAAATCTTTAATAGCCAATATAAAAAATTGTCCTATGTGTGGAAGAAAACTCTAATGGCTACGGTAAATGATTTAATAACCATTATGCAAAAGATTGGTATTGGTTCTGGCTTACCAAGACCACAGTATTTGGATTATTATAGAAAAATTAGGGAAAACTTTTCCAAACCTGGACCACATCAAATTTTTGTTTTTGGTTGGAAAAAAAGAGGTAGATTACGAGTTCCAACTATAAAATTAAGTTATCTTTTGGATGATGTTGATGAAGAATTGTTAGAATTGGTTATAAAAAACAATAATCAATTTCAAATTAATATCGGATTACCACAAGATAGGTTGGCGAAACATTTAAAATCTTTAATAGAGGAATACAACAAATGCAATGGTTAGATGATATAGTTTATACAAACGAATTTCTGGAATCATTAGACAAAGATTGTTTTCCATTGACTTATAAGATGTGTTCAAAGAACAAGTTTGATACTGGTTCTGTAATTGTTCGTAAACTTGTCAATCAAGAAATTTTCCACCCATTAGCCATTGTCATTTATGAAGAAAGACCAGACAATGCAGTTCACATTTATTGTATTGAAGTACACAAGAAGTGTCAGGGAAATGGTAGAAAGCTAATTGACAAATTCAAAGAAAAGTATGACAAAATAACTTTGTGCAGTTTGCCTGAAACAAAATTATTTTATATCAAGCGAGGCTTTGAAGAAAGTGAAGAAAATAGAATGGTTTGGGTAAGACCCAAGACACTAAAAGAACGATATGCTAAAATTGCACAATCGGAATGGTTTAAGAAAGCCTATGAAAATCAATCCATAGGTGAAGTAATAGAGGTAGAAGATAATGACTGAAATATGTATTGTACTTATTGTATTCATCGTAGCTGCAAGTATCATACTATCTAAATGGCTAGACCAAAGATGTAAACACGAATGGGAAATTGTACAAAGGATTCGTGTAGATACGCACGGTATGTGCGACTATGACCGCCTTTACCTTAGATGTAAAAAGTGCGGTGCTTGTAAGTGTAAAGAAATGAGATAAATAAGTTTATGAAAGTAATACACCGCAAAGAAGATGATTCAAAATTTTTACATTACTTTAAAGAAGATATATTAAAAGTTTTGAACGATAATAGTAAATATTCAGAAATTGGATTGGTTGGATATACCAATGATTCCATTGTTCAATTTTTCAAGGACATTAAAGAAAAAGTGGATGATAGAATTATGTACAGCCAAGCATATTCATTTTGTTTAATAAATGAAAACAGAATGGCTTTTTGTAGTAGCAACAGTTTAGCACCTATGCGTGGTAGAAGTATAAACTACTTAATCTTATTTGACTACAATAGGTGGAATGACAAAGTAAAAGATGAAGTATTGAAATACTTGATGCCTGTTGTTGCCGGAAGACCAAACAATGAAGTTGTAGTAGTAATCAATGATGATTACCCTATATCAGATGATGTAAAGAAATTTATACAATGAACACATTAGAAAGTATTAAAAAAGATTGTTCAGAATCTGGTTGGGATGGTTATACAGCCGAACCAATAAATGTACAATGAATGATAAAGAAACCATAGTAAAAGAATCAAATGCTATTAACGATTTTGTAAAATATCTGAAACAAAGGTTCGTAGAAAATAAGATTAAAGAGATAGAAAAAGATTTTAAGAATTATTGTCAAGACAATTCTTTTTATTATATTTAACTTTATGA
>JAGCEE010000002.1 GCA_017650795.1 Clostridia bacterium
ATTCAACAGCGTGACCAACAAAAACTTGATATTGCCGACTTGAAAAAGCAAGTAAATGTTGCTAGAGATACTATTCAAGATTTAGATAAGAAATAATTTGATATACATAAACTTATAAAATTAAGTTTACTAAATTTTACAATAATTTTGTGAGGTGATTTAATGTTAAATGCTAATATGAATGACGGCAAGTCATTGGTTATAATTATTGTTGGTGATACTAGCGGCTGCAGTCACATCAGGCTTCGCCACAATGCTTTGTGGTATTGCGGACACGAACATTTCGGTTTCACACCAATAATTACACCAATTCCAACATTTGACCCACAATATCTAGCAAGGGCAAAGGCTATTGTAATTCAAAGACCTGTTTCTCCAGGTCATGTTGAAATTGTAAGAAGATACAAGGCTTTACAACCTAAGTTTGGATATAAACTTGTGTCAGAATTTGACGACCAAGTTTGGGAGATTGATGGTCAAGGGATTCCGGATTACAATACGGCTTCTTTACATTTTGATATTAAGGGAACTACTACAGTAGCAGAACAAACATTCCCTTTGTTTGATGAAATGGTAGTTTCTACCGAATTTCTAAAGACTAAACTTATTGAAAGATTCAATATTCCCGAACAAAAGGTTCACGTCATTCGTAATGTTGTACCAAGATTCTTATGGAGCTATCCAAGAAAGCAAAACAAGACCGAGGATTTGGTAAAACCAACAGTCCTATATAGTGGTTCACCTTGTCATTATCGCAATCCAGTACCCGCTAGAAAGCCAAGTCCACAAGAACCACAAGGCTTCCCTGGAATTACACCATTAAAGGGTGATATGGATAACGCCTGGTGCGATTGGGTAATTAAGAATGTTAAAGAAGATAAGATTAACTTTATTTGTATGGGTGCTTTACCTTGGTTCTGGGAATGTATTAGGGAAAAGATTAGATTCGTACAATGGGTTGATTCACAAAGCTATCCAAGATTGGTTATGAGCCTTAATGCAGATTTCCAAATTGCACCATTGGTAAATAACAATTTCAATAAGTGTAAGAGTGCTTTAAGACACACTGAATCTTGTGCTTGTGGTACAATCCTATTAGGAACGGTTTTCCACGAAGATAAGCTATCACCTTACGAAGAAATTAACCCTAAGTGTAAGGTTATGGATAATGCCACAGTAGAAGATATAGACAACATTTTCTGGAACTTGTGTAAGAAAGATAACTATAATGAAGTGTTGAATTGGCAATACAACTTTATTAATGATAATGGTTACTTTATGGAATCCAATAAACACGCACAAGAATGGTTGTGTATGATAGATGGTGGAAATAACACATTTATTTAAAAATAAAAGGGCTGGAAATTAATCCAGCCCCCTTTTTTGAGGTAACAACAAAATTATTTTTTAAAATCATTTTCCAAGTTCATTATTTTGTATTGGATGATGTAGTCCTTTACATACTTTTCAAACTTAATATCAAGTTCTTGAACATAGCCAATAATAGGAACAAGATTATCTTCTTGTACAAATTCAATATTAAACCTATCACCTTCACTATCCAATACCTTTGATTTATTCACATCGGATTGGTCATAAAGTCTTGCTTCAACTGCAATACATTCAGATGTTACATAAACACTAATGCGATATGAAATAGGTTCTGGACCATCAACTGCATTTCGGTAATACTTGGAATGACTACCTTCATACCAAAATAAATATGGTTCATTCCAAAAAGAACTAAAGTCGGCTCTTTTCTGGAACCAATCTTTAAAAAATTCCATTTTTCTTACACTTTCATCAATGGTCATAGTTAGGCTTCAATATGAAATATCATAGAGTGTAACATTACATAGTCGTCATTCCACGAGTTTTTGTAATATTCATTTTCATCAGGGTTCACAATGTAAATGACATGAGATTTGTCATTAAGAAATTCACTTCTATTTGTTGAAAAATGACTAAAAATAGTATCACGAAACTTATGATTTGCCTTTTCCATGTCAGAAAAGATGTAAGTTACTTCCTTGTCCTTTTGTGGTTCGCAAAGTGCAGCCAAATCAAAAACATCAATCTGATTTGTGAAAATTACACAAAATTCCTGCTTCCAAACATCCTTAGCAATCTTCTTAGCTTCTTCAATCAAACCCAAACCGTGCTGAGTTGCCTTAAAGAAATAGCCAATCTGCGGGGGATAAGTGGGCATCAATTTAAGGATTTCAATAATTTGTTCTTTCTTCATTTGTTACCTCTTTGTTTTGTTGTTTTACATAAGTAAATATACAAACTTATTTTTGTTTTGTCAAGGGTTTTATTCCTCTTCATAAGGAATTTCAAAATTTTTTGAAAAATATACAAGCATATTCTTCATAAACACCTTTGAAATGTTAAGATTGCACTTTTGCTCTTGTCCAGCAAGAATGTTTTGGTTCACAAACCATTCAAGCATCAATTTCAGTTCATCATAATGCTTAAATTCCTTGACAACTTTTCGGATTTCATTGTAGTAATTGACTTTGTGTCCATTCCTATCAACACCTGTACAAATGTTTCGCATACGAATCTTAGCCAATTCCCTAGAACTCATAGTAGAAACCTTGTATGCGGTAGTTGTAAACCTACCCAAAAGCATATGAGCAATAATGTGTTCACGAATCTTTAACTGAACCTTGTTCCACGAAGCATTAGAACCATTATGTTCACGGGGGATGATATGGTGGATTTCACTAATCTTCAAAGGCTTATCGGAATATTGCCTAGCAATAGCCTTTTTAATCAAATCCCAGTAAATTTTTTTATAGTTCATTGTTACCTCTTTGTTGTAAGTATAATATAAAAAATGCTGTTGATTTTGTCAACAGCATATACTTATTTCTATGTAAAATTTTGTTTACTCTTTGATTAGTTGGTAGCCCCTTTCTTCAAGATAGGCTTTGGCTTCACCGAACAAGTCCATTTGAGAAGCATCTTTTTCTCTTCTTTCTCTTTTTTTAACTTGTCTTGTGCCTTGACGAACACCAAATAGGTCAAGCTGACGGCCGTGTACCTTTTCTTCACCCTTGATTACATTTTCCAAATGGATTTCAATGTCTTTTAATGACAATTTTTCAATGTCATAAAGTTGAGAAATGTATTCATCCATTGTTTCAAAATCTGATTTAGCAAACACTATTGGTGCTGCAGCATTTATTAATTTCTTTGTTAAAGCCATAATTATACCTCTATACTATTTATCAATCTTATCAATATAGACCTTACAATATTCCGCAAATTCATTGGATTCTTCTTGATTAAACCCTACCATTTGTAAAATTCCTGCATCATTTGTAGTTCTATCATCATTCCAATCAATTTCTGGAATGTATTTGTAGACCCTAGCGGTCAAATGCCTATTGTCTTGTATCTTATGTAAGCCAAATCTTAATAGTGGATTGTTCATAGCCTTTTTCAAATTGATTAAGGCTTTCTCATCATTCATTGTAATACAGCATTTACCGAACACATCGTAGTTATGATTCCATTCTATGAAGTCTTGTTTAGCCATTACATCTACTTTTTGGATAACAGACGAAAAGAATTTGCCATTCATTGACCCATTTTCCCTAGAACAAAGTAAAACATAATCACTAAGTTTCTTATTCAACTTTTCATCGGTATTACCTGGACCCAAACGAATATCTTTTATGTACAAATTAGAAAAATTAGATTCAAGTTTCTTCATAAACTTGTATTCGTATTCATTGAATGGGTTAATGTCAAATAAACTCTTGTATTCTTTACCACAAACATTCACAGATTCAACATCTTTACTACCAAATGTGAAGATTCCCACATTTACACCATCTACATTGTCAAATGGATTCCCTTCATTTGTTATTTCGGATAACTTTGTAAACTTTTCTTTCCATTTATCCATATTATTAGAATTTGTGAAACAAATACGATTAGGCATAATAACAACCATCTTATCATTATAATTGTCTAACACTGTTTCAATGATTCTAAAATGTAAATCAAGTGAACCTTTGAAAAGATTCTTTTCACCATAGGGCGGGTTTGCTACAACATAATCAATTTTTGGCATAACCTATTTATGTTGTATAAATACAATATGGAATTTAATGAAGCATTGCAAATTTTACACGATAATGGTTTTCTTTTAGAAGATACCATTGATGAAAAGGTCAAAGGCGGTGCCAATGTATTGAATCGTGCTGCCCGTAACAAAGACGATGAATTTTATACCTTTACTGGTGATATTGAAAGGGAACTAAAGAACTATAACTTTAGTGGTAAGGTGGTTTATTGTTGTTGCGATAATCCAGAATGGTCAAATTTCTACAAGTTCTTTGAAAAGAACTTTGATTCACTAGGATTAAAGGGCTTGATTTCATCACATTTTGAAAGCAGTGGTGAAACTTATTGGACAGAATTTGATGGAACTAACTTTGAAAAGCACCCATTAAAGGGAAATGGTGATTGTAGAAGCGAAGAATGTCAAGAATTGGCTGATATGGCTGATATAATCGTTACTAACCCACCATTTAGCTTATTCCAAAGTATTCTTAAAACTTATCACAAT
>JAGCEE010000036.1 GCA_017650795.1 Clostridia bacterium
CTCCTTAAATGTTGTAATTTTAGTATATCACAATAAAACAAAAAGTCAATTACAAATATAACCACGCCATTACATTTACTTTTAAAGTATTATAAGTACTAATTAAAATAAAAAAACGAAGCGCTTGCTTCGTTTGTTTTTGTTTTAAAACAATGCAAAAATTTAAACAATTTTTTAAAATTATTAAATAATTATCTCTTAGAGAATTGGCTTGCTTTACGAGCCTTTTTAAGGCCGTATTTTTTACGCTCTTTCATTCTTGAATCTCTTGTAATAAAGCCTGCTTTTTTAAGTTCATCTCTATAAGATGGTTCTTCTTCTATTAAAGCCTTTGCAACTGCATGGTTGATTGCACCTGCTTGACCAGAAAGCCCACCGCCATAGACATTAACAACCACATCATATTTTTCTTTTGTGTTTGTAAGTTCTAAGCTTTGAGTTGCTATGAGTTTTAAAGTATCTTGGCCAAAATATTCATCCATTGGCTTACCATTTATGGTAATGTTTCCAGAACCTGCAGTAATTCTAACTCTTGCAACAGAAGTTTTTCTTTTACCTGTAAGAATTGGTACAACTTTTGATTTTTTTGCTACTGCTTTTGCCATTATCTTCTTGCTCCTTTTAACTCAATTTTGGTTGGGTTTTGAGCTGTTTGTTCATGCTCGCCACCTTTGTAAATTTTACATCTTGTTGCTTGTTTTCTGCCAAGCACGGTTTTTGGAAGCATTCCTTTGACTGCCTTTAATACAACCTCGTCAGATTTGGTTGCCATCATTGTGCCATAGTTGGTTTCTTTAAGACCACCAATATAGCCAGAATGTGTTCTAAATTGTTTTTGAACTAATTTTTTACCGGTTAATACTACTTTGTCGGTATTTATAATAACAACATAATCGCCAGTATCTACATGTGGAGTAAAATCTGGTTTGTTTTTACCAGAAAGAATGTCTGCAACTTGTGATGCAAGACGGCCAAGAGGCATATCTGTAGCATCTACCAAGTACCACTTTCTTTCCACATTTGCTGGGTTTGCCATAAATGTTTTCATTGATTTCTCCTATAATATTTTTAAATGTTTGGTCTTGTATTCCCAAAAAAAGCACAAAATTTGTGATGGGCTAATCCACAAAAAAATATGCCTTTTAATAAAGACTGGCATATTTTAGCATTATATTAGCTTGTTGTCAAGCGTAATTATAAAAATATATACTATTTTATATGACTATTAAACCACCTTAACATTCACCTCAAAGCATTTGCCATTCTCAAAAACATTCCAAGAAATAATCTTGTTGTTATATTCTTTGGTTATTATAGGAAACAGCAACCTTTTAAAGCCATCATTTGCTTCTAAAAATGATGCAAAAAATGATAAATCTTCTTTTGTTGGCTTATTTGTTCC
Organism: Clostridia bacterium; assembly: GCA_017650795.1. GTDB lineage: Bacteria > Bacillota > Clostridia > Christensenellales > UBA1242 > HGM11367. The sequence goes on from JAGCEE010000036.1 coordinate 1,403, forward strand.
TGTTTTAAACATTCCAACATTATGCGAATGCATTATTCCACCAAAATTATACTGATTTTTTAAAAAATGCTTTAATGCCTTGTTTAGTTCGGCAAAAGATGGTACAAACTCTTTTTTGTTTTTTGAGCAATTATTTAGAGGTACAAAATCTACAATGCTATTATCTTGTACTCCCAAAGCGCAACCATGCTCTAAGGAAAAATCTTGGTAATAGTCTAGCAATTTTTGCAATAGTTCCTTCTTAATTGTATATATGATTGCCACAGCACTCCGTTCCATTTACCCATTGATCATGAACTTTGCAATAATACTGTCCGATTGATGCATGACATTCTGCAAATACGCAATTATAACAAGCAGCATCACACATTTTGCCTTTGCATTTTTTAATCTTTAATTGTTTTACTTCTTTTTTTGTTTGTTTCATATTAAATCCCCTTTTTTAGAACATATAAATATGTTCGTATAATTTTTATCATCTGTGTCAAAAAATGTCAAATAATGGCGAGCAGTGTAATAAAAAATTGCTATTTTTATGCCATATTTATAGTATTGACTTTTTAATATTGTTATGATAAATTATGTGCAAGAGGTTTATTATGGATATAGCAGAAGCAAGAAAAAAATCGTGGGTTTATAAACTTTATAACTATCATAAAAAAGATTTTATTAATTTTTTAAGAGAAAATAATTATATACCAAAAATGATTTTTTACAAGGAAGATAATTTTGTGTATTCCGTATTTGAATTATGTTACATTGAAGATGATAATGATTACAAAATTACAGTCCTATTACAAAACACAAAACAAAATACTGATACGTGTATATTTAATTTTAAAGATTTTAGAATCGAAAAATGGGGCGATGGCGATAGTATTAGCGGACTGTACAAAAACTACATATTGTTTATGTGTTCTATTTTTGGTAAAAATTATGAAGATGATTTTATTAAATTTAATGAACAGCGTATTAAGGGTTTAGGTTTGGATAAATAGTTTTGGTGTAATATTTGTTAAAAACAGAAAATGATATGTTTTCTGTTTTTTTATATTTTAACACTTCCTTTTTGTCATTTATTTAATATTGACTTTTGCATACTATTATGATAAATTATGTACACGAGGTTTATTATGGACATAGAAGAAATTAGAAAAAATTCTTATATTTATAAGATGTTTGTACATCACAGAGGCGAATTTATTAGGTTTTTAAATGAAAATGGCTATTTGCCAAAAATTGTGTATAACAAATACACAGATGAAGCATCTAAACCATTTGAACTAGGTTATAGTAGAGATTTAAAAAAATATGAGCTTATGGTTAGATGTCAAAGGACAACTACTGATGATGAAGAAAGGTTGCAAAAATATTTATTAAAAGCCCACACTTTCCCTGCCGTTTTCGCCGGCATGCTATTAGACAATTCAACCGAAAACATTATAATATACTTATCCGACTTTGGCATTTCGGTATTTCCTGAAGATGTTGACAAAGCAAAGGAATTTAGAACAAATTATTTAAAGTTTATGTACAAACTATTTGGCGAACAATACAAAAAAGAATTAGATGCTTTTTATAAACGACCTCATGACAAAGAACTTGGCAAGTAAAACAAATTATATTAAAAACAGGAAAGCAATTTTCTGTTTTTTTTTAGAAACGCAATAACAACACGAGCGAATGCAAGCATTTTCTTGTTTTATCAATTTATTATACTTGAAATGCAGTTTTATTGGGTTGTTTTTCTACTATCACTACAAATTACATATTGACTTTTGTTTGCTGGTATGCTAAATTAAAAACGAGGTTTAAGCATGGATAAAAAGGAAATAAAAAAATCATCTTATATTTATAAGTTATATAGATATCGTAAAGATAAATTAACAGAATTTTTGAAAAAAAATGGTTTTTTGCCTAAAATATTTTTTAGTGAAAATGATGGCGAAGAATTGCCACCATTTGAAATGTATTATAATGAAGATAAAAATAGATACGAAGTTTTTGTTAGATGCAAAAAAACCATTAGCAATAATATGGCAGAGCTTAGAGAGTTCTTACTAAAAACTCAAATATTACCCTTTACGCTCTCTAGTAATATCACAAACCATGGTTATTTAGATAATTTTGCATTCGTAATTTTATCGGATTTTTCTTTTTCAGAATTCTCTTTTTCAAACATAGTATCAAATGAGGAAGAAGAAACAAATCTTATAAAAAGTTATTTAAAATTTATGTACGAGCAATTTGGAGAGCAGTACAAAAAAGATTATTTAAAGTACATTAAAAAAGAAAACAAAAATGAACTTAGTAAATAATGTATATATTTGTATATCAAGGAAGAAACAGAGTTTGATTACCCTGTTTCTTTTTTTAAGTATGAAAGAACAACACGAGTGTTTTGTTATTAAAAAACAAATCATAAACAATTAATTATTTATCATAAAAAATAACAAATATCTTTTTGTTATTAACTTTTGCAATTAAAATAATATTTGACTTTATTTATTATAAAGAGTAAACTTTTGGAGATTGAGGTAAATATGAAAGAAAAAATTTTAGTCACTTGTGCACTTCCTTATGTTAATAATGTACCACATTTAGGTCATATTGCCGGTTGTCACTTACCTGCTGACGTTTTTTATAGATTTCACAAAAATTGTGGAGATGATGTTGTTTTGGTTGGTGGAGCAGACAGCCACGGAACAGCGACAATAATTGGCGCAAAAGAAGTTGGTCTTGAGCCAGAGGAATTTGTAGAAAAACTAACAGATATTCACAGAACAATATACAAGAAGCTTGGTATTAGTTATGATTTATTTTCATCAACCAAAACTGAAATTCACAAGAAAAACACTTTGGAGTTTTTTGAAGAACTATACAAAAATGGTTATATAGAAGAAAAACCTTCAACCATGCTTTACTGTGAAAATGACAAGATTGCGCTTGCCGACAGATATATAAAAGGCACTTGCCCATATTGTGGATACACCGAAGCTTATGGTGACCAATGTGATAAATGCGGAAAAACATACAATGCTACCGAACTTATTAACCCAAGATGTGCATTCTGTGGAGAACCTGCCGTATTTAAAGACACAAAGCACTTATTTTTAAGCTTGGACAAATTAAGCAACAAGTTAGATAATTGGATAGAAAGCAAAAAAGATATTTGGAGAAATTCCGTTTATGCAGAAGCAAAAAGATGGATAAACGAGGGCTTGCTTCCAAGATGTATAACTCGTGATATTTCTTGGGGTGTGCCCGTTCCTCTTAAAGGATACGAAAACAAAGTATTTTATGTCTGGTTCGATGCCCCAATAGGCTACATTAGTATAACCGAAGAACTTGGTGGCAAAGATTTAGTTAAAAAATATTGGCAATCTGATGATGCCAAAATATATAACTTTATCGGCAAAGATAATATTCCTTTTCACACGGTATTCTTCCCTGCTATGCAACTTGGTGTAAAAAAGTATAATCTTGCATACAATGTTGCAGGCTTTGCCTTTTTGAATTACGAAGGACAAAAGTTTTCTAAAAGCAAAAAGATTGGTGTATTCTGCAACGGACTTCTTGACAGCGATATTGATATTGATACACTAAGAGCATATTTAGTCTCTAATTTCCCAGAAGCAAAAGATAGCGATTTTAGATGGGCAGACTACAAAGATGTGGTTAATGCAGACCTTGTTGGAAAATACGGCAATTTCTTTAACAGAACACTAAACATGATATACAAAAACTTTGCAGGAAAACTTGATTTTGAGTTAAATGATAGCATTGAACTAAATGATTTTGACAAAGAAATGTTAGATGCAATCAAAAACTATCCAAAAGAAATAGCAAAGAATTATTCCGACACCGAATTTAGAAAAGCATACAAAAATATTATGGCTTATGCTAGTGTTGGAAACACATATCTAGAAAAAACTGCCCCATGGAACTTGATTAAAGAAGAAAAGTTTGATGAAGTAAAAAAAATACTATATATCTGTTTAAATATGGCAAGAAGTTTGGCTATTGTAGCAAATCCTATTATTCCTACTAGAACTCAGGAAATCTGGACAGAACAATTAAATTTAGAAGGAAATTTAAACGGTGAGATTAGTTTTGATACTGCAAGCGAAGTTCGCATACCAAAGAATCACATAACAAATCCACCAAAGCCACTATTTGCCAGAGTAGACGATGAAAGGTTGGAAAGTTTAAAAGAGCATCTTTCTACTCCTTTTGATTTGCAATCGCTTAAAAACAATTAAAATCTGCATTTGATTAACTTTTTGGCAAAAAAAATTCAATAACATAAATAAAAATGTTGGTTTTGTGATAAAATATATTTGACAACAAATAAATATTATGAGAAAATACATTTAAGTAGAGGATAAAGATGAAAAAGATAATGTTCGTTGCAATTTTTATTTTGATGGCCACGATGTCATTTATTACATTCAAAGCAATTAAAACTGCAAATGCAATTACTGTGAGTACCGTTTCTAATTCAACTTCAGGAAATGTTAAAGTAATAGGCAAAAATGCTTCTTAATTTATTATTTTTATGTAAAAACGCCCGAAAAATTCTCTGGCGTTTTTTTTGTTTATTAAATATATATTATTTTTATTGACAAATAAGTATTCTAGTGGTAAAATGCTTATCGTTTATGCGGGTGTAGCTCAGTGGTAGAGCCCCAGCCTTCCAAGCTGGTTGCGAGGGTCCGATTCCCTTCACCCGCTCCATTGTCGGCAATTGGCCGATTTTATATGCGTTTGTAGCTCAGCTGGATAGAGCAGCGCCCTTCTAAGGCGAAGGTCGGGGGTTCGAATCCCTCCAAGCGCACCAGAAAAAATTGTTGTCCTTTGGGGCAACTTTTTTGTTAAAAAGTTTGCCATTATAAAACATAATTTCCTTACAGACTAATTACGATAGTCAAAATCAAAAGGTAAATAATATTTAGTACACAAAAAAAAAGTCCAATCTGTGTTTTATTTATAATTGCATCTTGCAATCATGTTTTTTTATGCTATAATAATGTTGGAGAACACTATGGTACTAAACAATTATAGATATTTGTTAAATGACATAAATGAGCAAGAAACAAAAATACTTAAATTAGGTGATTGTTCATCTGATACTTTTTTTATGGAACTAAGTAATTTGATTGATATGAGAAAAAAACTATACGATTCTTTTGTTGATGTGCCTATTACGAATAAAACAAAATACTCACTTTTTAGTGAACATCAAGCATTTTGCACATTCATATTTATGATACTAAAAAACAAAAAAATGTCCAAGAGAACATTTATGACTATTGTATATAGATTTTTGTACTGTTATTCGTTTATAAAAGACATTGACAGTGGAAAAAGAGCATATATGGCAGAATTAAAGACCATTAACGATTTAAAACTACAAATACTTTCAGCATCATCTAATGGTCATTTTGACAACCGAATGTATGGAATTAAAAAAATAACCGAAAAATTTATTGAAAAGTATGGCGATGAAAAGCAATCTCCTTCAACTTAAACCAGTTTTATATAGATTAAATAATATGCTTTTTAAGTAAAAAAAAATACCCACAATTTTTGGTGGATATTTTTTATTCTAACAAAGTATAATCCAATTTATTGTTTCATAAATTCTTAGTTTGATTATTTAATATTGGCAAAATCTTGTCAGATAAAAACTCGCCTTTATGTAATTCTATCTTAAATGCTGGGCGAGTATCCTCTGTACTAGCCTTATAAAACTCATCTATTGGCTCGGTCATTGAACGTATAAAGTTTTCTTGATTTCCTCTATTCCTCATGCGCTCAGCTATTTCTTCAACACAATCCTTTGAATGATATACAAGACAATACGGAATACCATTGCTATATATCATATCAACAATTTGTGGGTTTGGAGCAAATAGCAAAATCTTGTCGGTTTCGGCTAATAATTTTAGAGTTGTTTTTTCTTTTAATTCTTTTGAATCGGTTCGAACAGGATTTCCCCTTTTGCCCTTTAAAAACTCAATTTCTCGTTTGCTAAGATTTTCTTGTGCATACTTATATCTTGCTTTTAATTCATCCATATCAACAAATCTATCATCGAGTTCGGTCAAATATGTTTTGCCAACCGCTGGCACGCAAACAAACACCCTAATATCTTTTAATTCCATATTTAC
>JAGCEE010000037.1 GCA_017650795.1 Clostridia bacterium
ATTTATGATTTACAAATTGGTATAAACGAAGATATATACACAATTATGATTGGCACATTTAATATAAATAAAGAAATCACGGAGCAAACTTATGAAAGATTATAAGATTACGGTTGAAGAACAAGAGTTTGTTATTAAGGATGAAACCGAAAAGGCAAACATTTCGTTTATAGCTTCTAAAGGAGACAAAGGAGACCCTGGAGAAAGAGGACCACAAGGTGAAGTTGGTCCTCAAGGTCCTCAAGGCCCTCAAGGTATGCAAGGGTCTAAAGGAGATACAGGTGAGCGAGGTCCACAAGGCATTCAAGGAGAAAAAGGTGAAACTGGTGCAACTGGTCCACAAGGCCCTGCAGGTCAAAATGGGGCAGATGGGCAAGACGGCTACACTCCGGTAAAAGGTGTTGACTACTTCACAGCCGAAGACATCGCGAGTTTAAATATACCAACAGTTACAACAACAACTTCAACAACAAGTGGCCAAGTGTATGATGTTACATACATAAACACAATGCTAGGCAATATTGAAACATTGTTGAGTGAGGTGTAAGTATGAGTGTGGCAAGCGAAATAACAAGAATAAACAACAATATTGCAAATGCTTATACACAAGTCAGTGCTAAAGGTGGAACACTACCTGCAACACAAAACTCTGCTAATCTTGCAACTGCAATAGCAAGTATATCAGGTGGAAGTAGTGGTTTAAAATATGAAGAAGGAACATTATCAATCGAAGATGGAGATATTAACTTATTAAATATTACATTTAATGACAATCACAATACAACACCAACTATAATAATTGTTAAAGATAATACTACTTCTTCAACAATAGGTAATTTAGGAATGATGAGCTGGCTATATTTTGACTATGAAAAACTTGGAAATAAATTAGTTATGCCAACGAGTAGTGGTGGAACATCAAATAGGTTTGCAGAAGTTATAGTATATGCAAGAACCGATACTACTGCAAGTTATTCTAACACTTCAAATGTTTGTTCATATTCTAGTAGTACTACAACATCAACATATACTAAATATTATCCACGTTATTTTGTAAGTGAAACAGGTTTTAATACAAAAATAGACTGGATATCATCAACAAGTAGTATAAAAAATGCTGTATTCAAAAATGGTAGAGAATATAAATGGATTGCAATATGGACATAGGAGGAAATTATGAAAGAAAAAATTAAAAAATGGTTTAAAGCAGCAGGAATAAGAGCAATAAAAACAATAGCTCAAACTGCAATCGCGACAATTGGAACAAGCGCAGTAATTAATGAGGTAAACTGGAAAATAGTATTATCAGCGAGTTTGCTTGCGGGTATATTAAGTTTGCTCACAAGTATTGCAGGGCTTCCTGAATTAGAGGAGAAATAAATATGAAGTTTAAGAAAAGAACGACTAACCCATCAAACGAAAACAAATGTTATTTAAGACCAAATCAAGGATATAATAAATATAGACAAGGAAATGTTAAAAGTGGAGTTAATCATGGCAAATATGATGTACTTCCTAATTGTACTTCCTGGTGTTATGGAAGATATTTAGAATCGCAAAATTGGACTTCTTGTAAATTACCTATTGTTAATGCCGAAGAATGGTTACAAAAGAATACAACTTATCCTGAAGGATTTACACCTCGTGTTGGTTCTGTAATGGTTTATTCTAAGGGTAAAATAGGAAAAGATGGTGCAGGTCACGTTGTATTTGTTGAAGATATAGATAAAAAAGGAAACGTGCTTGTATCTGAAAGTGGTTGGAATGCTAAAAAGAGAATGTGGACACAAACTATTAAACCAACTAGTTATAAATATAAATCAGGTTATAAATATGAAGGTTGTATTTATCCTAAAGAAAATTTTGAGATTGGATATTATGGAACACTACCAACTGAAAATCTAAAATATGGTTCTAAAGGAAAACAAGTTAAATATTTACAAGATTTTCTTAACTGGTGTATGGGGTCTTATTTAACTATTGATGGTCATTATGGTCCAGCAACTAGAGATGTAGTTAAGAAGTATCAAAAACAATATGGTCTTGAAGTTGATGGCAAGTTTGGGCCAGCCTGCCGAAAAAAAGCAAAGACAATCAAGTTTTAATCATAAAACCTCAAAATTAGTTAAAATTAGACGCGTAGAGCGTCTTTTTTTATATTCTAGTATATTTATACTATTTTAATTAAAAGTGTCCTAAACGCCTTAAAAATAGCATTTTACATATTTTACATATTTTTTTAAATGTTACCAATTTGGTATTGATTTTGTACTCTTTTTGTATTACAATTAGTTTAACAGATAGAGAGAGGAGAATGAAAAATGAAATTGAGATTATGGGCTGAAGCGTTATTAATACTTATTGCAATAATGTTTTTTGCGATGATATTTTCTGAAACATTAGTGTTAAGTTTTATAGGCATTATTGGTCTTATGATTACTTGCATTCCACTTGCTAGGTTCGGCAGATTAAATGATATTGAAAAAAGATAGGAGATGAAACAATGGAAAAAATACAAGTTAGATTGACTGACACAATTATTGATTGGGTAAAAAAACAAGCTGATATTGAAGGCGTGCCTGTGAGCACAATGATCCGTCTTATATTAGACAGGGAAATGTTTAAAGATGAAATTAAAAAACAATTTGATAAAAAGAAAAGAGGTAATAAATAATGAACGCGAACTTGGATATTGTAAATAGAAACTTGAAAGAATGTTGGGGTTATTATATGGACTACCGCAAATATTTTATACAAAGATATTATAGCGACGTACAGCCACAAGACTTTTTAGATTGGTGCTACGAGGAATTATACGAGTGCCCTAATTGTGGTGAGATAGTTTTAAAGGACGACCAAACAAGAATGTGTGACCCACTAAATCCAGACAACGTTTGTGATGATTGTATTGAAAATGGAGGTTATTATGAGTAAGACAAAAATTGACGGCACAAGTGATTATGCCAAAGTTCTTGACGAACTTAAATATTACAAGAAACTTGCAAGTGGTGTTGCAAACATAAACGAAACCATTGATAAGGCAATAAGCGACAAACAACTTGCAGAAAACACTTTAAAGAAAGTGCAAGACTATATCAATTCAAATGAAGAAATTGCACACTTTCATAGTTTAAAAAATGGTTTTAATAAGTTAATTGAAGATTATTTTAAGAAGGTGAAATAAAATGAAAGTAATAGATTTATTAAATAAAATTGCAAATAACAAATGGATACCTAATAAAATAAAATATAATAATGAGATATATGAATATGAAAACAATGATTATGGTTATGTTAGAAAAGAAAATGGAATATATTATATGTTTTTAAATGAAATAGGAAATTTATTTTTAAATGACGAAGTAGAAATCCTAGAAGAAGAAAAGAAAATACCTGAAAAAATAGACAATAGTTATTATCATTTAGGGCAAGACCAACAAAATCAATTATTTAAAAATACAATCAATGAAATAATAGATACATTGGAGATGTTAAATGACAAAATCAAATGAAGAAATATGGAAACCAATCAAGGATTATGAAAATTTATATGAAATAAGCAATTTTGGAGTAATAAGAAAAGTTAAAACAAAAAGACCATTAAAAGTTTTTTATAGAACTAATGGCTATTACACTACTTCATTATGTAAAAATTACAAAGTAACAATGATATATTTGCATAGAATAATTGCTGAAACATTTATACCAAATCCTAATAATTTACCTTGTATTAATCATAAAGATGGTAACAAAACAAATAATGATTTAAGCAATTTAGAGTGGTGTACTTACAGTGATAATAATAGACACGCCTATGAAACAGGGTTAAAAAATTGTAAAAAAGTAGCACAATATGATATTGATGGTAATTTAATAAATATTTATAATTCAGTAATTAATGCTAGTAAAGAAACAAATATTAGTCAAGCAAATATATCAAGTTGTGCATTAGGTAAAAGAAATAAAGCAGGTGGCTTTATTTGGAAATATTTAGAAAGCAAAGGTGAGTAATAATGACAAATGAGATAAAAGAAATATTAGATATATTTAAACAAGTAGATTTAGAAACAGACGTAGGTGGGTGTAGTAATTGCCCTAGAAGAAAAGATAAAAATAGAACTTGCGTTGGTTGTTTAAATAATGCAAAAGACAAATTATTAGATTACATAACTAATTTACAAGAAGAAAATGAAAGATTGACAGATTTATATAGAAGAACAATTGACCATTTATTTAAAATAGGTAATGATGAATTAGCAAGATACTTTCAAGCACAAATAAATGATTGTCCTTCATTTGTTCCACAAGATTTACGAGGTGATGAGTAAATGAATAATGAAGAATTTTTTGTACAATTTGTTGTTGCATATAAAAAGAATGGAAAATGGTATAGAGATAGTGAAAGACACCAATATTTAAAAACAGTTAGCAAAAGATTAAATGAGTTAAAAAATAAAGGAAAATATGAAGATTATAAAATATGTTATAGAAAAATAAGTAAATGGATTGATTTGGGTGATAATAATGAATAAAGATAAAATAATATATACTAATAAAGACCTTATTATTTTTAAAGGTTCAACATCTTCCTGGTCTATGGGAAATTATATAGGTAAAACATTAAAAGAAATTGAAGAATTAGAGAATAAAGAAATAAAAAAAGTATATAGATATATTTCAAAAAAGAAAACAATATATAAACTAAAAGAACTAAAGGAAGAAGGTAAAGAGTAAATGAAATATTTTATATTATATATTATTAATTGGTTAATTGTTATGATAATAACATATTTATTATTTTTAATAAAACATTATGACAGGATAAGCTTTTTTGGTGGAATTATTACAACTATTATAGTTTATTTTAATTGTTGGAGAGCAAGTAAATGAAATATCTAACACCAAAACAACATTTAAGAAAACTTCGTTTTGAAAGATTTAAAGCTTGGTTAAAGTATGTTGGCTTGTCTGCAATATGTGGTCTAGTTATATTTATCATTTATATTTGCCTAACAAGTGGAAATGACACACAAAAACTAAATGAATGTTTGCAAGATCATAGTTTGAATTATTGTAATGAGGTGGTTAAATGAAATTATATAGTGAAAACGAACAATACAAATTATATCAAGGTAATATGCTAGATATGTTAGATTTTATAGAAAAAGAAAGTATAGATAGTATAATAACTGATCCACCTTATGAGCTTAACTTTATGGGTAAAGGTTGGGACAATAGTGGCATAGCATTTCAACCTAGCACTTGGCAAAAATGTTGTGAAGTATTAAAACCTGGTGGCTACTTACTTGCTTTTGGTGGTAGTCGTACCTTTCATAGAATTGCTTGTGCTATTGAAGATGCAGGTTTTGAAATAAGAGATACTATTATGTGGTTATATGGCAGTGGGTTTCCTAAAAGTATGGATATATCAAAACAAATTGATAAAAAGCCTTATAGTAAAGAGAGAGAAGAAATAAAAAAATATATACAAGAATATATAAACAAATCAGATAAAACACGAAAACAAATAGATGATGAGTGTGGTTTTACTGCTTGTTCTTATACAAGAATATCATATAGGGAAGATGATGGTTGGGGTTCTGCAATTCCAAATGAAGAAAAATGGAATATTATGAAAAAAGTTCTTGGTTTTGATGATAAATGGGATTGGTATATTAAAGAAGCAGAAAGAGAAGTAATAGGCAAAAAAGAAAGTGGTTGCTTTAATAACGAAGAAAAAGATAGATATACGATAGGAAGTAGTAAATCACTAGAAGTAGACATAACAATACCTTCAACCGATTTAGCAAAACAATGGCAAGGTTGGGGAACAGCATTAAAACCATCATTTGAACCTATTATAGTAGCAAGAAAACCATTTAAAGGTAGTTTAGTAGATAATGTTATTGAATATGGTGTTGGTGGAATAAATATTGATGAATGTAGAGTTGAAACAACCGACATAAGAAAGGGTGGTTCAGAAGTAATAGGTATAACAGGTTTTAGTAAAGGAAAACAAGATATTTATACAGGTGGTAGATTTCCAGCAAATACAATATTAACTTACGATGAAACTGATTTTGACGAAGTGTGTGGGGGATTTCCTAATACTAAAAGTGGAGGAAATATAAATTTTGATAATGTTAAAAATGATAGTATATATGGTTCAATACCAAATAGAAAAGGTTTTTATGAAAATAGAATAGATAGTGGTTCAGCTTCAAGATATTTCTATTGTGCAAAAGCAAGTAAGAAAGATAGAGATGAAGGGTTAGATAGTTTTGAAATAAAAGGTGCAAAAGAATTATTAAATAGACAAGAAAATAGTGATGGTGCTAGTTGGAATGGTAAATATTCAAGTGGTAATGCGTATGCAGGAAGTGGTGCACCTAAAAAAAATACCCACCCAACAGTAAAACCTACTGAATTAATGCAATATTTAGTTAGATTAGTAAGTCCAAATGGTGCAACTATACTTGACCCATTTAATGGTAGTGGTAGTACAGGTAAAGCAGTTATGTATGAAAATAAAGAAAGAAATAAGAATTACAAATACATAGGAATAGAACTAACTGATGAATACCTACCAATAGCAAAAGCAAGAATTGAATATGTTTCAAATATGAAACCAGATGACAGTCAAATGAACATTTTTGATTTATTAGAAAAGGAAGATAGTTAATGCTATCTTTTTTTATGCAAAATTATGAATAATTTATGTATTTTTTCATTTGATTTTTCATAATTTGTATGTTATAATTAAATTACATTAGAAAGAATAGGAGGTAAAAATGAAAGCAGAATGGGTGCAATTTAAGACACCACGAAAGCAAGATCTTAAAAAAATTGCAAAAGAAAAAAGTATGACCTTAAATAGTCTTATGCAACTTATTACTGAATTATATTTAAAAAGTGAGGGCAAATAATGACTAAAAATGAAATATTACAAAAAATCTATAAAGCATTTGGTAAATATACTTTTATAGAAGATGGACATTATTATTTATGCAATGGTAAACGTGTAGGCATTAGTACAACAGGTTTAATATCACAATATGAAAACGAATTTGATAAAGATGAAATATCTAAACAAAAAGCAAATGATCGTGGTATTAGTCAAAGTGAGATTTTAGAAGAATGGCGAATTGAAAACTTACATAGTACAATTAAAGGAAGCTTGGTACATTTATATGCACAATCGCTTTGGCAACATGAAGATATAGAGTTTGCTTATTCTAGTATACCAGAGGAAATTGACCTTAAAAGATTTGTAGCGGAAGTAGATATCTTAAAAAAACAAGCCGATAACTTTTATAATGATTATGAACACATATATGAACTTATAGGTTGTGAAATATATCTTGGTGACGAAGATTATGATGAATGCGGCGCAACAGATATTGTTTTTCTTAACAAATATACTAATGAAATTGTAATCGCCGACTTTAAAACAAATAAAGAAATCAAACGTGAAAGTTATAGACACAAAAAAATGTTAGTACCCCTTCACAAATTAGACGACTGCAATTATTCGCATTATTCTTTGCAATTAAATGCTTATAAATATAAGTTTGAAAAAAACACAGGCTTAAAAGTTGCTAAAACATTTATTGTTTATTTTAATGTTAATGCTGATAACTATGAAATTATTGAACCATTAAATGTTGAAAATGAAATCAAAAAAATATATGAAATAAGGAGAGTGAAAAATATGAAAAGTGTGCCAGTATTATTAATTGGTAAATCAGGAAGTGGCAAGTCAGCTAGTTTAAGGAACTTTAAAAAAGATGAAATTGCGATTGCAAATGTTCTTGGCAAACCACTACCATTTAAAACAGATTTAGAAGCGCCAAAAGTTGATGATTATAATGTTATCTTGAAAGCGATCGAAAAAACTGACAAGAAAGTTATTGTTATTGACGACGCAAATTATTTAATCACAAATGAGTTTATGAATAAATCAAGTGTTAAAGGTTTTGATAAGTATAATGAAATGGGAAATAACTTTTTTAATCTTATCAATGGAATTAAAAATGTAGAAGGTGGCAAAACAGTTTACTTAATCATGCACGAAGACACCGATGATGAGGGGAATGTTAAACCTAAAACAATTGGAAAATTATTAGATGATAAAGTAAATATTCAAGGAATGTTCACAATCTGCATTCGTTCAATGTTTGATAATGGAAATTATATCTTTAGATTAAAAACAAACGGACAAGATTGTGTTAAAACACCAATCGGTTTATTTGATGAAGATCAAATGGAAAACGACTTGAAAAAAGTTGACGAAAAAATTAGAGAATATTATGATTTAGATAAAGAAGGAGAAAATTAATATGTTAAAAAAACCAAACAATTATGAAAATGTACAATTAAATGATGATTTTATCGCGATAGAATTAGGAGGGCACAAGGGTGTTATTAAAAACGCCGAGGTTTACACAAGTGAATTTAGTGGCAAAACAAGTTTAAAAGTTTGTGTAGACACTGCAAAAGATGACAAGCAACCTGAATATTTTGCAGAACTTTATAAAAATGATGATAGAGAAAATAAAAAATGGTCTTCAAGCGCAATTCGTTATGTATCACTAGGAGACGAAGAAAACCAAGTTAAACAACTTAAAAGCTTTATAACAGCAGTTGAAAACTCAAACCCAGGTTTTATTTATGACTGGAACAAAGATGAAAAAGCACAATTAAAAGATAAAAAAATAGGTCTTGTATTTGCTCTTGAAGAATATGAAGACAACGAGGGTAAAACCAAAACTGCAAGAAAGTTAAATCAATTTAGAAGTGTCGATAAAGTAGATAATGTTAAAATACCAAAAGTTAAGAAATTAGATGGATCACTTGTTGAATATGAAGATTATACAAGTGGGAAAACTACTAATGATGACGTTGTTGAAATTGGCGTAGACAGTACTGAATTACCATTTTAATTAAAGAAAAAAGCAACTTGTAAAAAAGTTGTTTTTTTATGTAAATTTATATTGAAATTGTCCTTAAAAGGTGGTACTATGTTTATATACGATAGAAGGAGGTAGCAAATGAAAACGTTATTTAGATTTATGAAACGTGCTGATAAAGAAAAAAATAGAATTATTATACCAAAATTTATCATTGATAAATATGGGCGTGACTTTTATTTTGATGTTCTTGAAGATGGCACAATAAAACTTATACCAATTACTTATAATAAAAATAAATAGAAAGGGAAATAAATTATGACTGAAGAAGAACTTTTATCAAAACAAACATTTATTGACCTTTTAAGTTTAGAACCAATTGAACAAATCGATAAGGAAAACAAATTATTTTTGGAAGCAAAGAAACTTGGTATATTAAACCAATTTAAAACCACTTTAAAAAAATATCGTAATTTTAACAAAATTAGTTTTTTTGCAGGTAAAAAACTAGAATTGCCAAAGTGTAATTATGACATTGAAAATTATGATATGGGTAAATACATTTGTACGATTGATGGAATAACAGATAATCAAAACTATAAATTTAGCTATATTCCTGTGCTTCCTGTAGAACGATATATTAATCAAGATACAGGGAAAGAAAAAATAAAGTTAATTTATTATAAAGAAAATAAATGGAATGAAATTGTTGTTGATAGAACACAAATTGCCATAAATCAAAAATTGCTTTTATTAAGCGATTATGGATTAGACATAAATAGTGAAAATGTAAAATATTATATTAATTATTTTAATGACATTCTTAATATGAATGACATTAAGCCTTTAAGTTCAGTATCACATTTAGGTTGGGTATATAATAGTTTTATTCCTTATGATGAACATGGCATATATGATGGCGCTGATGATTTTAGAGGTGTTTATAACGCTTTAAAAAGTAAAGGCAATTACGAATTATGGTTAAATACAATTAAGGAATGTCGTAAGCAAAAAGAAATAAAAATTTTAATGGCAGTAGTTTTATCTAGCCCATTACTTGAAAAATTGTCAATTCAACCATTTATAGCAAATTTTTGGTCTGGAATGAGTGGCAATGGTAAAACATTAAGTTCAATGTTAGCAATGTCAATTTGGGGAAATCCTGAAACAGGAGCATTAAGATTTTCAAGTAATTCCACACAAAATTATTACATAACTGTTGCTTCTTTTTTAAGAAATATAACTTGCTATTTTGATGAACTACAAGTGGTTAAAAATAATAAATATTTTGATTTGAATAGTTTAGTTATGGATCTATGTAATGGTACTGAAAAAGGTCGTCTAAACAAAAATAGCCAAGCACGAGAAATTAAAACATGGAATTGTAATTTTTTATTTACTAATAATGATAAATTAGTTAAAGAAAATGCTGGTGAACAAGTTTATAATCGTGTTATTGATATTGAAGTAAACAAAATTTTATTTACAAATCCAATTAAAATAGCTGATATTATCAAAAATAATTATGGTTTTCTTGGCAAAGAATATATTAAAATAGTTAAAAAAATTGGTTTTGATAAATTAAAAGAAAGATATAATGAGATTTATAATCAAATATTAACTAAAACTAGAGCGACAGACAAACAAGCTAGTTCTTTATCAAGTATACTGCTTGCAGATGAAATTGTGGTAAAAAATATATTTACAAATGAGGAATGCTTAAGTGTTGAAGATATCGAAGATTTAGTTAATGATAAAAATGAAATCAGAACATCTATTAAATCAATGAATTATATTATAAATATTATTAATGCAAATTCTAAAAGATTTGATGAAATGTATAATAACGGAGAATGTTGGGGAATTAAAGATGAATATTATTGTAGTTTTAATGCTTTTATATTAAATCGCGAACTATCAAAAGCAGGTTTTGAATTTGATACAATAAAAAAAGAATGGTATGAAATGGGATTTTTGGAAAAAAATTCACAAGGAAAGTTTATTCATCAAACAACAGTTAGAAAAGAAAAAGGTAATTATGTTAAACTAAATTTATCAAAATTTGAGCAAAAAGATAGTTAATCTTACAAAAACTTACCAAAAAATATCAAAAAACTTACTTAAAAATGTGTCTCAAAGCCCCTTTTCACCGATAAAACTTACAAACTTACTTTTTTTCCGTGCTACACACGCATATATATAAAAGTTTTTTAGAAAATTATATAAAAAAAGTGTTATATAGGAAAACTATTAAAATTGGTAAGTTTGGTAAGTTTGCTAGGTTTTAAGGGAAATTTATGTAAGTTTTAAGTAAGTTTTAGGTAAGTTTAAAGTAAGTTTATAAATAATATATAAATAAAGGAGTGAATAATATGGAACAATATGAAGTATTAGAAAACGCAGTATTAAATTGTTTAATTGTTAAACCAGAATTATTTAAAATAATAAAATTAAGTGAAAAGCATTTTAAAAAACATAGACGTTTTTATAAATTCCTTAAAGAGTTTTATGATTTGTTTGGGAAAATAGATTTTTCACTTATAAAAAGTTGCAGTATTAATCCAAGTGAAGTAATGAATTATGTAGCTGATATTATAGATACCACAAGTATTCCAAGCAATTTTGAACTATATGAAGAAAGATTACTAAAATTTTATAATCAATTTGAAATAATTGAAGAAATTAATAAACTTAATAAAAAATTGTATTTACGTGACATAGATATAGATAATTTTAAAATTGAATTAAAAGAGATTATAGGGGAGATTTAACATGGAAAAAACTACATTAGAATTAATTACAAAACTGACAGGGGCAATAAAAACAAAAAACCAAAATTTAATTAATATTTATGCCTTGGAACTAACAAAAAGATTATATGTGCCAAACGAAACATACACCTTCGAAGAAATTTTGGCGGGCTTTGGTTACAAGCAAGATGATAGTAGGCAAATCACAATCGAAGAATATATGAGAGGGCGAAAAAAAGATGAGTGTAGTTGAAAAAGAAATAAAAATTATAAACTTGAGTGGCAAGCGATATGATCTTATTCAAAAAATGAAAAAAGCAACGTCTGAAAACAAGGCAAGATACGAAAAAGAAATAGAAAGAATAAACAAAGAGATAGAGGAGTTATTAGATGGAAAATCTAATCATTGTTGATACTCGTGAAAAGGGGCACAAAAAAATATTAGAATACTTTGACCAGGTGGGACAAGACTACATTATATCGAAGCTCGAAGCCGGGGACTATATGCTATACAAAGATTTTTCCACAATAATTGATAAGAAGGATGGACTTTTAGAGTTATGTGGTAATTTATGTAAGAGTACAGAACACCAAAGATTGGTACGAGAAGTAGAGAAAGCACACGAACTGGGGTGTAAAAACTTTATCTTTTTAATTCAAGATAGTAAGATAAAATCGGTGGATGACATAAAAAAATGGAGTTCACCTTATACGAAGGTCAAGGGTTATGTATTACTTAAAATCATGCAGACATTTAAAGAACACCACGATTGCAAGTTTATTATTGTGCC